>NZ_JBHUEO010000052.1:0-17103 GCF_042680885.1 Siminovitchia sediminis
GAAGTGCTTGATTCTCACGGGAGGCCAGTTTTTTGGGCCGTTTCAAATAGGCATAGTAACCACTCGTGGATACCTGGAGGACTTTACAAAGAAGGATAACGGGATAGTCCTTTCTCAAAGCCGTGACTGCTTCAAATTTCTTGCTTATTCGCTCTCTTTGAGAAAGGCCTGGAACTTTTTTAAGATCTCAATCTCTGTTTCTTTTTCTTTGAGTCTTTTCTTTAATTCACGGTTCTCTTTAGCAACCCCTGAAGTGGCAGGCTGCCTGACGGAACGAGAAGATGCAAGTCCCGCTTCGCCGTCTTTCTTATAGGCGTTTAACCAGTTATAAACTGTGTCCCGGTGCACACCCAGCTGTTTCGCAGCCGAAGCGACCGGTGTTCCGTTCTCAAGTACATCCAGGACGGTTTTTAGTTTAGTTTCGACACTATGGTGGCTGTTTCTTTGTTTTGACATCATTCACTTACCTCCGGGAAAATTGCGTTATGTCGTATTTCAGTATAAACCATGTGTCCATTATAAGGGGGTCAACCACTGTCACTTGTCGAAAAATCTACTTTTTCAACCGGCTTAAACCCCTGGGTCTTTAAAAATTTCATATGATGCGGGAAGTTTTCCAGTGCATCGGATGGGTCGATCCGGTCAAAGTTTAATGGATGTAATGTCTTCACATCTATAGAAGCGGATAATATCACAGTTTCCTCCTCATGACCTGTTGACGTATTCAATACGTCTTCCACCGCATGGACGACTACCCGCTCCACTGGAAGCAGCGCCGCCATATCGCGGGCAATCCGGATGACACAGCTGCACACATAATCCTGTTTCAATGCAAAATAAGCGGTTTTGGTCAGGTTCTTCCTTGAAACCTTTCCTGTCTTAGTCAAGGAAAGAGAATAATCCGGAATAATATCCGGCTTCACTTTGAATTCCACTTCCAATGTTTCACTGTCGTTTGCCCCAAATTCAAATTCACCTCCAAATTCCAGCAGATCATCCAACGGATTCATTTCATAAATCACTTGAAAATAGGTATCGATGTCTCCTTGTAAAATGAGGTTCGCCAGCTCATGCAGGTTTTTCCAATGATCGTATTCTTCCTGATCCCGCTTTCTGGCCTCCTTTACAGCTGCCTCCAGAGTTGCCCGCCTTTTCTCTCCTTTGGACGGCAGCAGCTTTTCAATGAATCCGGGGGAATAGTTTTCCAGTTCCTGTCTGGCCCGCTGTTCGTTCGGCCCGGGTCCCGGCGGCCGAAACGGAGCAGGCGCCTCCTGAAGCTGCTTCCAATCCACCTTCTCATCTGCATCCTGATGAATATGAGTCAGCTTGTCAATCAGCTGTTCATATTCATGAACGATAGCGTGGTTGTCTTCTAATTGCTGCATTTTTTGCTGCTGTGCAATGTTATTTGCCTGCCTTAAATTTTTTCTTTTTCCGGATGAGGAGGTCGAATAGGAAATTCCCGTTCCCGGAAGACCAACCGTACTCGTTCTCCTGCCGCTCGTATGAATGCTGTGCCGCAGCCCTTTTGTACCAAAACTTAAGCTTGCACCGGATTTTCCCACATTTACGCGAACGCCTTTAGCTATTTTAAAACTTTTTCTGACCCGCAATCCCATGCTGTCCCTTCACCCCATTTTCTATTGTCTGTATGTTCTTTTTATTTTAACATAGACCCTTTAAAGCCGAAGTTTAATAGACACTTTCGTGGGTATATATAAAGAATAGATTGAACATCTTTTCATAGAAAGGAAGTCTGATGAATGGCCAAATCACAATATCAGCCGGCCCGAAACCTGCAGTTGTCCGATGCACAGGAAGTACACTATAACAAGGAATATAAAAAGGCGGACAAAGCATTCAAAAGACACCAAAAACAAATGAACGATCAGTAATCACCTGATAGATAGGGTCCTGCATCCGCAGGGCTTTTTTTCGGAAGCGAGATCCTCAATAAGAAAATCCGTCAGCCCATGGTTCCCAATCATAATCGTACATCTCTATGTATGGAAACCTCACCTGCCCCTGCAAACAAAAAAACAAGTGAATCGATTTCACTTGAAATGGTCGTGTTATTTCATGGTCCAGTTCAACTGGATTTCCACACCGGCGTTTTTTAATAAATTATAGACCGGACAGCGCTCTGTCACAATTTCCATTAACTCCTCTAATCTTTCTTCAGACTCTTTTGAATAAAAAATAATTTCATTTTCTACCGTTTGATAATACGGAGATACATCTGCTGTACCCATCAGTCCCCGGCGGTCAACAGTGGCTGTTGAAAAGATCTCAATATCTTCATATTGAAAGGAACATTCATTTGCAACTAATTCAATCACAACGAGTAAGCATCCATTGAAGGATCCAAGCACATATTCCAACGGTGTAGGTGCTTCATTATCCCCGCCTATTTTTTTAGGCTCATCAACGATAAACTGAAATCCTCTGACAAAATGTTCTGTTTGTAGATTTCCCTTCCAATCTGTATGAACCTTGATTTTCCTTAAATGAGTAGTTTTCGCTGCTAACATGCGTCCTCCCCCTTATATGACTTTTTGAATCGATTCAGCAGCTTTCTTTAATTTAATAAAGTTCATGCAGGCAACAAATAGACCCGAGGTAATGAGCATGGCCACCAAGCCGAGTACGCCATTTTTGTACAAAAAATCAATTGAAGAAACCATATAGATCATCAAAGCAAAAGAGAATACAAAGGTGTAAAAACCAATGCTTCTAACGGACCCCTTCCATTCCCAATTGCCCATGTTCCCAATCAAACTGGCGATAACTATCGTAATCATGTTAACCATCATCCCGATCCACACCGGATGAATATTCAAGAAAAACTCATTTACAGACCATCCACTCAGGTGATACCACAGCAGTCCTGAAAATGAACCTGTAAAGAGAGAAATAAAAGCAGCATGCCTTGTCACTGCCGGCCAGAAAAGTGCTGCAATCACCGGTGCAAAAGTTGCTGAGTTTCTAGTTACCCAGGCAAGGACATTCCACCAGGCGGATTGTTCGGAACGTAAAAGCGCGAATCCCACCATTAAGACGGTTAAAATCAATAAAGACCATTTCGTATAGCGGACTAGCTGAAGCTCATTTGCTCTTGGATTCACAGCCTTGCCTACATCGCGCCCCAGACTGGTTGCGCCGGAAAACTGGCATGGTGCTCCCCAGCTGAGTGCTGCAGCCCAAAATCCAAGGAAAAAGAGTCCAACCAAAGGGGCAGGAAGAATGTCCATTAAATAAAGGGGAACTGCGACGAGTCCGCGTGTTTCATCCGGAACAACATGGGCAGCAGCCAACCCAAAAATGACAGCCCCGATAATTAAAGGGATCCCAAGTACCGACGCATAAATTAACCCATTGCGCCCCTGACTGGGTGTCTTACAGGATAAGGCCATTTGGAAAGCAGCCTGTGCAAGAATGACATTAAATAAAAATGTACCAAACCATGCAAGGATCGTTTGGATACCGGCACCATCCGGAGAGGCCATTTCCGGCCTTTCCGCAAATAAAACTTTTATTCCATCTATGCCGGGATTCAGCAGAAAGGCATATACACCAATGGCCAACATGATGAAGAATACAATGACGTTGCTTAACTGAGTAAAACCGATGGACCACATGCCGCCGAATTGTAAATACACCAGCAATAATATGGCCGTTAACACGACAGACCAAATGAGAGAAATTCCGGTAAACACTGAAAGTGCCGAGGCAAAAGCAAGGGCAGTCGCCACGGACCACATCGGAAATGTAAAGGCGGTAATGGCACCGGAAACCGCCCGGACTTTCTCCCCATAGCGATCCCCCAATAGCCCCGAGATGGTCACCAATGATTTTTTTCTGAAAGGTGCGATAAAAACAAGGGCTATGATAAGGACATGAATCGTTTCGGCAACTCCATACCAGATGGCTGATATGCCCGTGAGATAACTGAGTTCAAGAATAGCAATATAAGAAGATCCGGAAAAAAGCCCTGTAATACAAACTGTAACAAACAGAGTGTTAAATCCCCTCCCGCCAACAAAAAAACCACTTCCATCAGATGCTTTCTTTTTTGCAATCCGGCTTACAGTAATGAGGAAAGCCGTATACACCAATGCAAAGCCAATAAACCAATACCCGACTGTTGTCATGTTCTTTCCTCCACTCCACCACTAAAAATCAACCTGTTTAATAGATCGTTTTAGTGTGAATAAAAAAATTGACAGCCCAAACACCATTCATTTTTGTACTTGGGGGGATCAACAAATAGGTCCTTCCCTATTGAAAATAAGGGTAATTTTTCCAATCTGAGAATTGTTTCTTCATCATATGGATGAATGCTGATAAGGTGACTTCAAATCAGTCGAAAAACTCCCGCTAATTCGGCTGCCTTGCGGCAGGCTCATTATCTTCCATATTGGAATTTTACTTTTCAATGAGGTAGATGCCATGGACTTTGTTGGACCCTATGAAGTGTTCAACCTGTCAACGTGCATGCATTTCTGCCGGAATCGATATGTCTCTTATGTGGTTAGCAAACTCTTCAATGAGGAAGCCGGAATTCGAACAGCCAGGACGATCGAATACCATAAGAGTCTATAAACAATCCAATGAAATCTATTAAATTAGCCCTTGCCGTCAGACAGCAAGGGCTAAAACTATGTAAATGGATCTTATTGCTCACCAATAAATAGGTAAGCGATCAGGCGTGCCAGCTGCATGTACATCTATTTTTTCTCTATAGTTTCTCAACTATACAAGCTCTCTGTCCCTTGCATAGTATATTAGTAAATTTCGAAAGGAGGGAGATTCGTGTCTAAAACGTGTCAAAAATTAGCAAATATTATCGGCGGAGAAGTGATCACCGCTGCACCCGTATGCGTTGTACAACGTCTTAGAAATATTAATGCCAGCATTTTAGGAAGAAAAACCCGCTCACCCCTGGCATTACCTTTTGCTCTGTCTTTTGAGAACAATGTAGGAGGAAAAACATTAAACCTTGGGGAAACGGTTATTCTTCAAAAGGAAATCAACCCGTTTTTGACTGCCTTAAGAAAGCGCGGACTCATTGTAACAGCGGTACACAACCACTGGCTGTTTGACGAGCCGCGATTAATGTACATGCACTGGGAAAACGTGGGCAATCCTTTCAAATTTGCCAGAGACAGCTATGAAGCTGCAGTAGAAGCAGGCCTATTTAAGAAATAATAAAGATACAGGGAAACCTAAATAGTAATCAAAAGATCGTCCGTGACTTACTCATTCAAGTAGCAGAGCCTGGATTCAAAGACTTTAGTCTGAAAAGGACAGCTCTCCCCGCAGAAAAAATACACCCTCTTATCAAATTGTCCATTTTTTAAACTCATATATTCCATGTCTATTGTCTTTCCCCCTCCAAGAAAATGAACATGAATATGGACGCATTTATTGTAACCCCGTCTTCATACGAGGACGGGGCTATTCGCAATTTGCTTTTCTATGAATGAACCATTGTATGATTACTTATACATTGCCTTGTGCTGCAAATCATTCGTGCCCATTGAAATACGAAAGACAGCCGTATAGAGGGGCGGAAAGACCGACCGCCGTATCCTCGATAAAGCAAAGCTTTCCTTCGTGCAATATAGCGATCCTGATGCATTCCTGATCCATGGCTTCGGCGGTACAACTTTAGATTCAAAAATGGATGCTTTTTAGCATCTAAAATAAAGCTATCTGCCTTTCGCTATGATTTGAACCAATCTCCTGAAAATCAACCTGCTTGCTTCCGTCCATCCCCAGCTATATATAAAAGAAAAAATGTAAATAAAGCCTATCACCCTAAAGGATACAGTCGTACCGGCAAATGGCCCCAATACAGGGAATTGAACAATATATAGGATGAAACAAATTCCGGCCAGCAACACTAAAGACGTAAAAACGATGATGCCGATTCTTCTTTTTATCAGCAGAAATGACATCCCGATACCTAATCCTACAAGCCCGGTTGTAAATGTAAACACAAAAAATTCTCCGGGTTGAATGAAAAAGAGTAATAAAATGGTTAACATGTAACTTTGAAGACCGAACGGAATAGATATCATTGTACAAATCAAAATAGGAGCAGAAGCAAACGGACTAATCAAATATCCCACACCCGGCAGAAGGTTTCCCGCAGATTGTAAGATGGCTGCAAGAGCCGAAAGCAAGGCAGTGAATACAAGTTTTTTAGAATAAGAAAATGACTTTGCATACTGGTGAAGCTTGTATGGTTCATCGGATAACAGGCTAAACCAATACATAATGGTCTCCTTCTTTACTCTACATTTACATAGGTCCCAAAACGACAGTTCTGTTACGACGATTGTTCTCCATCGACTCCACTAGTCCCCAGCGCTATAAGTCTGGAACAATTTCAAAAACCGTGCCCAGGTTCAAGTCCGTCACTCTCATAGAGCCATAAACCCCTAAATAGTGCCTGGTTTGATTCCTATTCGTTCCTAAGCTGACGTAATAAGCGGGTTGAGACCCAAAATCGTGGTCCGTTTCGATCACGCCAAAATCATTTGACTGCCCAGCTGTTCTCATCCCGGTATAAGCTAAAACCCCTCTGGCCGCCCGTTGAGATTCACCTTTCCTGGCCAGATCCGTAAATATCACTCTTCCGGTTAAAGCGGGAATGGCGTGACCCATATAAGGCTGTACTCCTGTAAGCGCCGTTCCTCCAAACTTATCAGGTCGGGGATCTTTATGAAAATAAGTGGTTAAGGGCTGCAGGCGTCTCGCTGAATTCGTTACTGCCTCCTCGTAAAATGCAATGGCCGTCTCATCCAAAGTCTGGTTTGCAGAGCAGTCCCTGATGATTGACGTTGGAAATGCCCCTTCCCACCCTCGCCAGCCAAAGTTTATCAATCCTGGTTGATCGAGTTGAGATTCTTGAATCAGTCGGGAAACCGGTGCGGGTTTATAATTAACGAATGAAAAAATCGACTCTGCCAAATCCTGGCCGACATTGCCCACATATTTGATATATTGATGATTTACCCTTTGAAATGAAATGCCTGGTACATTCCGCACCCCTTTGGCTATGACCGTAAGTGTTTCCTGAATAGTTACGGGAAGTTCATTAAAACGGGTAACAACAGGGGGATGATTGACAAATACATTCTTATCTGCATCGATTTCAATAATTTTTCCGGCAATCTCCATGTTATCCTGGCTTAAATTAAAAGGATCATAACCTGATCCGCCATCTCCGGTTGTTAAAACAAGTTTTCCTGTTTCAGGTGAAAAGTTTAAGCTATTGACACCATTATGATTAAAAAAGGGCCTTCTCAATTGAAGCAATGTTCGTCTCTTTTGAGTTTGGCCATTTGTTAGCAGCATCCATTCTTCCACTGTATCAATGTGATCATATTGAGTTTCTCTATTGGTCCACTTGAGATGTAAAGTATCGGGGTCGCACGGATTGGGCTTAAAATTTTCAGGAAGAGCACCAGGGCCTTGTGTTCCAGCCAGTGAATAATGCAAATAAAATAGACCGTTATAGGTAAACCAGGGATGAAACGCAAGTCCCAGTAATCCACGTTCATCATAGCCCCCGCCGGAAACCCCCGGTTCAAAAGTACCCAGTTTGATTATTTGCGGTCGAATATCTAAAAAAAGCCTGATAACCTCGTCCCTGATATAAAAGATTTCGCCGATCTGGGTTGCAATAAATAGACTTTCCATGGAATCACCGGGAAGGATTGCTGTTTTTATTACCGTGGGTAAATTGATTCGCCCTGCGACGGGCCTTAGCCGAACTTTGACATTTGTCAATGACCTTTACACTCCCCAAATAGTTTTCTTAATAAAATATGATGAGATCAGTTCTATTAGTACCCTGCAGGTCCGGGGAGTCTATTAGGACTTGCACCATGATCCGCACGAAAATGCTACATTAAAGAGTCCGGCCGTTCATTCTTCAATAAAAGAATTTTTAACGTCTGTGACCGGGAAGATACAAAAAAAGCTGGCACTTACCAGCTTTAACATGATGGTGATTTAATTCAGAGCAGCCAAATGATTACCTGCCCCGATAGGCTTCTCGTAATTTTTCTATGTCAAATTTTTTCATTTTAAGAAATGCCCTTGTTAATCGATCCATTTGTTCGTTCGTCGCATTTGTCATCATGTCTTCCATCACTTTTGGCCAGATTTGCCAGGATACACCATACTGATCTTTCAACCAGCCACATTGCTCTGCCTTCGGATCAGCAGAAAGTTTTTCCCAGCGGTCATCAATCTCATCCTGGTTGTCACACCGGACTAAAAGTGAAACAGCTTCATTGAAGTTAAAGTCATGTGAATGCCCACTGTCCATTGCGGTAAACCATTGATTCTCCAGCATAAAATCTGTAAACATCATTGTCCCTTCCTTGTCTGGTTCCATCCCGGCAGGGTAACGAGCGATGTGACCTCGTCCGGTATCGTTAAAAACAGAAAGATAAAAGTCACTGGCTTCTTCTGCTTTACCGTACACGTCTTGAACAAACATGAGGGAAGGTATAATAAATGGACGTTCCTCACCTTCCGGGTTCGTGAGGATCAGCTGCCATGACAGACCAAACTGATCCTGTATCCATCCGTAGCGTTTACTGAACGGATACTCTTGAAGCGGCATCAGTGCCCTCCCATTCTGGGACAGTTTTTCCCAAAGCTGATTTAAATGTTCCTCCGCTTCCTCATCTCTGGATGGATCAAAATTGACTAAAAAAGAAATCGAGGGATTAAACTGAAAATGCGGCCCTCCATTGATGGCCATCAATGAATAGCCGGCGAGATGAAAAGAAACTATATCGCTGTCCCCAGATGGTGTGTTGCGGATCGTTGTGTGATTGGTAATTGTTGAATCAGGAAAGATAGATGTATAAAATTGCGCGGCCTCTTGCGCTTCCTGATTAAACCATAAATGGGGAACAATTTTTTGCTTTGTCATTGATTTCCCACCTTATGATTTATTTAACCTCTTTCAAATGTTCTTCCAGGCGGTTCCAAGTTTCGGTGATGCCTTCCAACATACCCATATCCAAAACTGTTTTGAGTGCTTCTGCTGACACGTATTCAGAACGGTTCACCAGTTTTGTCTTGCCGCCGAGATCGATAAAATCCAGCGTAATCGCAGATGCCGGCATATTTTCATCAATTTGGCCATCTGCATCCGAGAAGTAATCCGTGTAAGCAATCAACTCCGGTTCGATGATATCTTTGTAAACAGCTTTTCCACAAGATTCCATTCCATAGTATTCTCCTTGATTCCGGTCCATACATTTCATACAGTAAAGCCATGTACCGCCCGGACGGAAATCAATGCGGCAAACCGGAAGTTCCCAGCCAGCAGGCCCCCACCAATGTTTGAGATGCTCAGGGTCTTTAAACATGTTGAACACAAGATCGCGCGGTGCGTCAAAAATACGCTCCAGTACTAGTACCTTATCGTTCTCCACTTTGGAGCTTAACTCGCTGATTGACATATGAACTCCTCCTTCAATTATATAATCTCTCTCCGCTTACCATTTACAGTTAAGTAAAGATCTTGATCACCAACATAGTTAATACGCTTATGGAAAAGATGACTGGATGTTTTTACTTCATCAGCCGCACTGCAACCTGTTGATCTGTGACAGGATTGTGATTGCTTTGCTTCCGCAATCATCAATTGAATGGTTTCTTTTCCTGTAAGACATTGAGATAATCGTCCAACCGATCCATCCGCGCTTCCCACATTTGACGGTAGGAGTCAAGCCACCTATCCAAATCTTTAAACGGTTCTGCCCTTAGCTTATATATTCGGCGATTAGCTATCGGCTGAACCTCGACAAGACCAGCTTCACTCAATACGCGAAGGTGCTTCGAAGTTTGGGGCTGGTTGAGCTTTAGTTTATCCGCAATTTCCCCCACCGAAAGCGGTTCTTCAAGTAGAAGCTCGACGATATCCAAACGGTTGGGTTCCGCAAGTGCACTGAATGTTTGCGCATTCATGTTGTATCAGCTCCTGCCATTGTATTTTACATAGATCGATAAGCGCATTTTTACTACATGAATCATACCACCTCCGAATCTTTCACTCTAGCTGTGCCACACCTTGTTGTTGAATCGATTATTCCATAAAAGGAATATTCCTGTCAATGTATATTTATTTTTTAAGAATGGGAACAATCTTGGAACCAAGGGATTACTGCAGGTATCCATGACATTGAACGATCAACTATTAACTAACCAGCTTTTGATTTATCCCCCATCAATCTTCATGGACCCTATAAATAGGCTTCCGTTTCATCTATTTTGGAAGTTTTTCCATTGAGTCCTAACCAGAACTGTCTGTAACTTTAGTCCATATGATTTAGCTTATGGTAAACTATATTCGTTCAGATATTTCTAAAATGATGATGGGATGACTTTGAACACCGACATGAAATGCAAAGTTTGCATCAATGAAGTCATTTTTAAAATCGCTGAAAGGGGCAATTCCATGACTGAACCATTCAAGGCCTTAGTCGTAAATAAAACAGATGATGACTTTTCTGTACAAGTTAACAATCTCCATTTCAATGATCTGCCTTCTGAAGGTGTTTTAATTCAAGTCAAGTATTCAGGTATCAACTATAAGGATGGATTAGCCAGTATTCCTGACGGAAAGATTGTGAGTTCTTACCCCATCATTCCCGGAATTGATCTTGCAGGAACAGTCATTTCTTCAAACGATTCCCGTTTCAAAGAAGGAGATCAGGTGATTGCAACGAGTTATGAAATCGGGGTATCCCATCATGGAGGATACAGTGAATATGCACGTATTCCCGGAGATTGGATTGTACCGTTACCCGATGGAATGACGCTAAAAGAAGCCATGATATTAGGTACCGCCGGTTTTACTGCTGCCCTTTCGATCCATAGTTTAGAAAATCACGGGTTAACTCCGGAAAAAGGTAAGATCCTTGTCACAGGGGCAACCGGTGGAGTAGGCAGCCTGGCCGTTTCCATGCTTGCAAAAAAAGGCTATGATGTTGCAGCCAGTACCGGAAAAAATGAAGAGCATGAGTATTTATATCAATTAGGTGCAAAAGAGGTTCTTTCGCGTGAAGATGTCAATAACGGGAAAATCAGGCCATTGGACAAACAGCTGTGGGCTGGAGCGATCGACCCTGTTGGCGGTGAAACCCTGGCAGCGATTTTATGCAAAATCCGTTACAACGGAGCGGTTGCAGTAAGCGGATTAACCGGCGGAACCCATGTTCCCACCACTGTATTTCCATTTATTTTACGAGGAGTTCATCTGCTGGGCATCGATTCTGTTTATTGTCCGATGGAAGTGCGTAAGGACGTCTGGCAGCGTATGGCCACGGACTTAAAGCCTGTCAACCTTTCAAATATTATTCAATCTGAAATTTCACTTGAAGAACTTCCGGAATATTTGCCAAAGATTTTAAAGGGACAGGCAAGAGGAAGGATGATCGTTCGAATCTAATAAATACTGATAGAGATTGGGAAATCATATACACGTTCAACGCAAAGAAAAATTAAAGGATGTGCCGTGCAAACTTTTATATTTTGCCGGAGCGTCCTTTTTTTCTATTCATTATACCGTTCCCCTGTAAAACGATCACTCTCTTAAAAACTGGCAATCTCGTTTTACTAACCGCAAGGTTTACTGGAGCTGTGCTTGATCAGCCTCTCTTGTAAAAAGCACGCCGCTTGCTGTGTGTGATTAAGGATTGACCCCTCATTCTATTTTTCTTATCTTCTATTCATTTGATTCTCATGGTTTTCTAATCTTTTACTCAGCGTATGGTAATCTTTGGGTGACATACTAAAAACAAGAAAGGAGGGAATAACAACATGACTTATTTTGATACGGCAGCCCCAGCTGTTTCCACAGAAGATTCCAGCGCGAGCTACAGCCATGATAGCCAAAGCAATAGCTTCAGCTACAGCTACAGTAACAGCGACTCTTAATTGCACGTTAGAGCGGCTCCTTTGAATAGGAGCCGTGTCTTCATTCAGGGGTGAGATGAATGGAAAAAAGAATACACCGAAAAATAGAGAAGGTCAAAGACCCGCTATTTATACAAAAGTTTAAGAAATTATGGAAGATAGATCATACCAAAGATAACCTTATTTCTGAGTCGCCACCGGTTCCGGTGAGGGATATCTTTCGCAAGTTCTGGCCATATGCCCGTTCTTACCGCTTATGGATTATTTTAAGCTTGCTGTGTATCGCACTCCAGCCAATGGTACAATCCGCAACCGTCTGGCTGATGCAGGTGTTTATCGATCATGTTTTAATTGCTGGGGTTTACACTCCTCTTTATTGGCTGATCCTTGCTTATTTAGGACTGACACTTCTTCGTGGAATACTTTTTTTCAGCGGAACCTATCTTTCTAATTGGGTAGGAGAAAACTTTATTCTCCATTTAAGAAGCAGCCTCTTTACACACTTACAGGGACTATCGCTATCTTTTTTTGAGGGGCGTAAATTGGGAGATATTATCTCAAGACTCTCTACTGATATTTCTTCGATTGAACGCCTGGTCATTACAGGTGCAACCTCAGCCATTTCCTATATTTTTCAGCTCATTGTCTTTATTGGCATGCTATTTTACATGCAGTGGACATTGGCTTTGGTTTCGTTAATCGTTGTTCCCCTTTTCTACGTGGTGACCCGTTTCTTCTCTCGCCGTATTAAGATGGCTTCCAGAGAGCGGGCTCGCAGAGAGGGAGCCATTCATGCCATATCTGAAGAGAGCTTTTCAAATATAGCTTTAATGCAGGCATATAATCAGCAGGATACAGAGAGAGAACGATTTGACCTGCAAAACCGGCGCAGCTTTAAGGCAAAAATGCTGAAAGTACGATTAAAAGCAGCATTTGCGCCAGTGATCAGTCTCATCGAAGTAGCAGGAACGCTTGTTGTGATGATCGCTGGAACCTGGCTGCTTGCCAGTGGCCAAATTACGGTAGGTACACTCATTGCCTTTATTTTACTTCTAGGAAAACTATACAGCCCTGTCCGCAAATTGAGCAGGTTGCTAAATACAATCTATTCCGCCTCAGCAAGTGCTGAAAGAGTCATTGAATTTATGGAGGAAAAGCCACAGGTCATGGAAGCCCCCTATGAACTGAACAATCCTGCAGGTCGTATAGAATTTGAAAATGTCTCTTTCACCTATCCGGGTAAATCCAAAAGCATACTATCCAATGTTTCCTTTTCTATTGAACCCGGTGAATCAACAGCACTTGTGGGAGCAAGCGGTGCAGGTAAATCCACCATTGTAAAATTGCTCATGCGCTTCTATGATCCGACTTCCGGCCGGATTCTTCTGGATGGGCATGTGCTCAAAGGATTAAAACTGGACTCCCTGCGCAAGAATGTGGCTGTACTTTTTCAAGAGTCGCTGATTTTTGACGGCACAGTAAAAGAAAATATCGCCTATGGCAAGCCGGGAGCGACAGATGAAGAGATAGTAAAAGCTGCGATCTTTGCTGATGCGCATCGGTTTATACAAGAATTGCCCAACGGCTATGACACACCCGTAGGACAAAAAGGAAGGAATTTATCAGGCGGACAGCAGCAGCGGCTGGCGATTGCGAGAGCTATGATACGAAATGCCTCTATTCTGATTCTTGATGAACCAACTGAAGGTCTGGATGCTAACTCTGAGCACAGAATCATGGATCCCATGAAACGCTTGATGGAGGATATGGCAACCCTCATTATCACACATAATTTAAGAAGTGCTGCAGTTGCAGATCGAATTTTGTATCTTGAAAATGGTAAAGTCATTGAAACCGGCACTCACGAAGAGTTGCTTATGCGAGGTGGAAAATATGCGGAACTCTATAAAGTACAACAAGGTAAAGTGAAACTTCTAGCCGCAGGCCCGGCAAAGATGGCAAGTATAGATGAAAAGCAGCAACAACATGAGAGGAGCTGGTAAAATCATGATGGGCCATACAATGAATACAGCAAATACAGAACCCCTCAAAAAGGGGGAGGTGCTCATCCCCGGCTATACAGTGATTCATCATATGAGACGCGGAAAAGACTGCGATGTTTATTACGTCTGGAGTGAGAAACGGCTTGCAGGTTGTATTGCCAAAACTATACAGCCTGAAGCACTGGAAAATGATGACGCAAGAAAAAGAATCGTCCATGAAGGCGAATATCTAACAAACCTTTCACATCCGAATCTGGTTCGCGGGTATGAAATCATCGCCGATCCTACGCCAGTTTTCATACAGGAGACAATAACAGGCGAAACATTATCACATTTGATCAGAAATCTTACAAAGCAGAACAAAGTACTTCCAGAAAGGCAGCTTGCGCACCTTGGCAGGCAGCTCTGCTCGGTGGTCCATTATCTCCATCTGAATAATCTTTTACATCTGGACATTAAACCTTCCAATATCATTTCACAGCCGCCTCTTGCAAAGCTGATCGATCTGAATCTGGCTGCGTCTCCCGGTGACATAAGAAAAGGAGTCGGCACAAAGCAATATATGTCCCCTGAACAGGCCAGCGGAGGTGTATTGACGACAGCAGCGGATGTATGGGGGATTGGATCGGTGCTTTTTTTTGCAGCAACTGGCAGACGACCGTTTCAAACTCTTGAAAATGGCAGATATGAGCAGCTTGAAAGATTTTCTGAACCCGTACAGACCTATCGGAAAATGGACGGATCTATGGCAAATATCATAGACCGCTGTCTTCAGTACGAAGCTGATCTTCGGCCAAATGTAAGTGAGATTCATGAATGTGTTAGTTCGTTTATTAAGAAGAGTGCTGGAAAAGAGTAACATCTTGTATTGGGGAGCCTGCTGATTCTGGCAGGGAATAAAGGTTCGACCATTCAGAAATATCCCCTTCAGTTGATGCCCACCAGCTTCACAATGTTTTAAAAGACGTGACAAGAATATACATTGCACTGTTTAGCTGCTTTCCTGTCCGTGATAGGCCATTTCATACGGACGAAACCTCCATGCAGGTTTCTCCGCTGTTGATGGCAGATGTTTTAAAAAGGAATCTTTCCTGAATGTACCACTCCCCCTTTTTTTTGCCTCGTATGCCCTCCATACAATAGCTATAGTCCTGGAAACTTTCCCCTTTAGATCAGTTAGTGAACCTTACCCAACAAATCAGAGCTTTGGAAGGGGCTTCCGCTGGCGGATTTCGCCAGACAATCCGGATTTCAGCATGAAGAATGACATGTCATATGACTTCATCCTCGTGAATATGCATAAACCCATGCTTATACTAGTGAAAAACGGGAATCATATAAATGAGCACCTGCTCTTGGAGAATTTTTCCGCAAGCTTTTTTCACCATTTTCTTCTTAATGTAACGTATCATTATAGATGAAGGAACTAAGATCTATGCCAGTGCAACTAAAAAATTTGGAGGCGATCATGAATGGCCAGACTAGAACATAAAGTAGCAATTGTGACAGGAAGCGGTTCCGGAATCGGAGCAGCCACAGCAAAACGCTTTGCAGTAGAAGGGGCAAAAGTCGTGCTGGCTGACATAGGCGAAGGCGGAGTGAAACAGGTAAAACAAGAAATTGAACAAGCTGGCGGTACAGCCGAATATATTGTCGGAGATATTTCCAAAGAAGAAGATGCGAAAAAATTAATGATTTTGCGGTTGAAAAATTTGGAAAACTGGACATCTTAGTCAATAATGCCGGTTATGCAGGACCCAGTGATCCAGCTGAGCAATTCAACTCGGAAGAATTTGATAAAATTTACAAAGTCAATGCTTACGGGACGTTTTATATGATCAAGCATGCCGTTACTCATATGAAGGAAAACAAAGGCGGAAGCATTGTGAATGTAGCTTCCAATAGTACATTAACACGAACTGATTATCCTGGATATGCAAGTTCCAAAGGTGCTGTGCGTACGATGTCTTATACGTTTGCCGGTATCCTTGCCAAGGATAAAATCCGTGTGAATACATTGATTCCCGGAACAACAAAAACCCCAATGGTGCAGAGCATTTTTGATGATGAAGAACTGGCGAAAAAGTATATCGAAACCATTCCGTTAGGTGAAGTGATTGAGCCGGAAGACCTCGCTAATGGTGCACTTTACCTCGCTTCGGATGAAGCCCGCCGGGTCACTGGTACAGAACTTGTTGTAGATGCAGGAATGTCATTATAAGAAATATGTAAACGAGAGTCTGGGAGTAGACTCTTGTTTTTTTATTATGTAAAGTTTAATCCTTTCATGAATCTCACAAAGGGTCATTGATTCTATTGGTATATTTGAAGGCAGAGACTGTAAAAAAGCTGATTACAGCCATAAGGATCTTTCATTTCCGTCCCTCTTTACCAGTGATTTCTACAAGACTTACCACTGCTGTCATAACATTTACCAAAAATAATTCCCCCTGCTTTTAGCAAGGATGATCCTTACACAGTCGCGATTCTGGAAGAATCAATGAATTCTATGACCGCTCCACTTAGCTTGTTAAACAAAAGCCTCCGTAACATTAACGAATGTAGTTCTAGTTCTGTATGAATGGTGCACGGTTATCTGCTTGCGGAGCTTCTTTCTCCAACCATTTCGATCTTCGGCGTACAATAAAAGGGAAGCGTATTTCAATCCTATACTTCCTTAGACTAGCAGCCATTGGCTGCATCGAATGAAAAGGTCCTGGCCAATCTGCCGAGACTTTTTTCTATTTTCACATTGTTTCTTTATCCCTTAACCTGATGCGTTAACTTCGGTACATATATCCCCTGTGATATAACATAATTATCCAATTTATTTGCAAAGTGTTTTTTAAAATTGGAAACAACGCTGACTTGATTTGGTATACAGAGCTGCATTTATTTTTAAAAGAATGGAATCATATTACATATATAACAATTTTAACAATGAAGGAGTTAATAAATGACGATTCCAGAATTAATCACTCGGCTTGCCATCGCCTTCATAACATTATTAATCTTAGCACGGTGTATTTTGCAAGAGAAAAATACACAATAGTGCAATCAAAAGTGCATAACTTTGCCAGCCTATTCCGTTAGTGATTCTGTCTTGATAACGCGTGAGTCATTCGGTAGCTTTCTCCAGTGAAACTTA
>NZ_JBHUEO010000053.1:0-29526 GCF_042680885.1 Siminovitchia sediminis
CCTGAAAGTGGCGGGCATCCGCCAGCTGCTTTTAGGAAAAAAGCCCACAAATGCAAAATCAGGAGGAGAAAAACGATTCGGTTTTCTCCTCCTGATTTATTTTAGGGGCTATTTAGACAGCCCCCTTTATTGGGATGAACGATCGCAATGAATATAGACGGCAATGGATGCTGGAATTGATATCTGGACTCGGCGTACAGGCCTTCCAGTACAATCGAAATGACAGGACCAGAAAAGCTTCCGGGAGCGAACCATCTCAGCAAGAAAAAGCGTTAGCTTATGGATGATTTGCATGCCGATCTATACTTTTTCACGTACAGAGGCTGTTTTAATAAAAGCCGGCTTTGTCTCCGATATAAAAATAGCAAGTAAAATAAAAGCCGCTCCGATCGCCATTTTAAGTGTAATGATCTCTCCCAGTATCGCTGCCGAAAGCACCATTCCCCAAAATGATTCCGTTGAAAGAATAATGGCAGCCTTTGTTTCTGAGATAAATTGTTGGGCAACGGTCTGCAATAAAAACGCAGCAGCCGTTGCAAAAACGCCAAGATAAACCAATGAGAATATCGCACTGTCTGTGATGGGTACAGTTGCTTCCCCCCTGAATAACAAAACGATAAACCCGAGCATTGATGCAGCCATCATCTGAATGACAGTTAAGTGTATGGGATCTTCTTTTTTAACAAACAGGGACGTATAAATAATATGGAACGCAAAAGCGATGGCACACAGAAAAGAGAGGACGTCCCCTGCATTGATTCCGCCTGCCCCCTGAAGCGATAAGAATGCAATGCCGGCCAGTGCCAATATGGCTCCGGTTACTTCAAATGTGTCCATCCGCTTTTTGTATATGGCCCACCCTATTAGTGGGACAACGACAACATTGACGGCGGTTAAAAAAGCATTTTTGGACGGCGTTGTGTATTGGAGTCCGACGGTTTGAAGGGCAAATGCCAAATATAAGATGAAACCGAGGACTGTACCTTTCATTATCGTTTCTTTCGTTATGGATCTTATTTTTTTGAAAAAAACAAGGCCTAAAACCATTCCTCCAATTAAAAAGCGGATGGCCATATTTTGGTAAGCAGAATAGTAATCCAATGAAATAGACGTAACAACAAAGCCGCTGCCCCAAATGATTGCTGTTAAAAAGAGGCCTATTTCTCCGATGTATTTACTCATTGAGTGTTCCTCCAAAACATATGTATAGTCTTAGAATTATTTTTACTAGTTCATTATAGTTGGGAAACTAGTTAAATACCACCTTTTCATTAATTGTAAAATAATGTACAGTTTGAAATTTGCATTGACAGTACATTGGTTTGATGGTATCTTATCTGTAATTGGTTCTTTAAAAAGAACAATAAAAACGATTATAATGTTACCATACGTTTATTTTTTTGGGTTTTATGTTCTTTATTAAGCACAACGGAGGATTTTAATGAGTGCGATTGCCGGCATTTTTCAACTTAATGATGAGCCCATTCTTAGGAAAGACAGAGTTGGAATGATGGCCAACTTGTCCATGTTCCCTGCAGATGATATACAAATATGGCAATCAACTAATATCTTTCTGGGCTGCCATGTACAGTGGATTACACCTGAATCAATTGGGGAGCAGCTTCCTTTTTACGATTATGAACGAAGGATTGCCATAACTGCTGATGCCATTATTGATAATCGCCAGGAGCTTTTTGAAAAGCTCAATGTAGACCGCTCTGACCAACAGACAATACCAGATAGCCAGTTGATATTATTGGCTTATGAAAAATGGGGTATTGATTGTCCCAAATTTTTAATTGGTGACTTTGCATTTATGATCTGGGATGATAAACAACAGCAATTATTTGGTGCCAGGGATATGTCGGGATACCGTACATTATATTTTCACCGTGATTCATTCCGCTTTGCATTTTGTTCAACAATCAAACCTTTATTAGGATTATCAGGAGTGGAAATGAAACTAAATGAAGAGTGGCTTGCTGAACATCTATTCATCTCTGGAACAATAGATACAGTGGGCGCTTATATGACACCGTATAAAAATGTTTACCAAATCCCTCCTGCAAATAGTATTTTAATTAACAAAAACCATATTCGGATTTCTAGATATGCTTCCTTTTATCCAGATAAAAAATTAAAGTTAAGTTCCAAAGAGGAATATATTAAAGCTTTTCAAAATGTTTTTCAAAAGGCTGTTCATTCACGTCTGCGAACTTTCCGCAAAGTGGGAGCCCAATTGAGTGGAGGACTGGATTCAGGATCTGTTGTAGGATTTTCCGCAAAAGTATTGAGGGAAAAAAAACAGCAGCTTCATACTTTTAGCTATGTTCCGCCCGATGACTTTGAAGACTTTACGCCAAGACAGCTGTTTGCTGATGAAACTCCCTATATTAAATCCACCGTACAATATGTCGGAGGTATAACTGATCATTATTTGGACTTTAAAGGAAAAAATTCTTATACGGAAATAGATGAAATGTTGGATATTATGGAAATGCCTTATAAATTTTTCGAAAACTCTTTTTGGTTGAAAGGCATTTTTGAATATGCTGGTGATCAGCATGTCGGAATTCTTTTAAACGGAGATAGGGGGAATTATTCAGTCTCGTGGGGTTATGCAATGGGGTATTATTCCATTCTCTTTAAAAGATTAAAGTGGCTCAAATTACTGACCGAGCTGAATCATTATTGTTATAAAGTAGGAGGCCCGCGTCTTGGAAGATTGCCGGTCGTGGTTCGTGACAGTTTTCCTTTCATCCAAAAATTGTATCCCAAGGATAACGATCTTCATTTCTCGAATATGATCAATCCGGAGTTCGCCAAAAGAACTCATGTTTATGAAAAGTTAAAAAGATATGGGATCGGAAAGCATGGATGGGTAAATGCAGCAACTGTTTATGATGAGCGTCAGTTGCTATTGCGGTATTTACATCCATGGAATACCGGAAACACCCTTATTTCAAAGCTTTCATTCAGGCATTCTTTATGGAAACGAGATCCTACCAACGATATTAGGGTAGTAAAGTTCTGTCTGTCTATCCCCGAAAGTCAATATGTTGAAAAAGGTTTGGACCGTGTTTTAATCAGAAAAGCCACTAAAAATATCCTGCCCGACAATGTAAGGTTGAACCAAAAGACAAGAGGGGTACAAGGGGTTGACTGGGTTCACAGGATGACTCCTTATTGGAAAGAATTTATAAATGAATTGGAGAACCTTAGAAGTAACGAAATTTTCCGTGAATATTTTAATGTTCAAAATCTTAGTGACACCTTAAAAAAAGTACCTCACGTAAAGCCGGAGCTTTCTGTTGATCCAAATCTTAAAAAGCTCATGCGCAGCTTGATAACCATGCGTTTTCTACAAAAATTCGTTTAAAAGGAGGTGAAAAAGTGAAGAAGAAGTGGGAAAAGCCTGTGATTGAAGTGTTGGACATAAGTCAAACAATGTTGGGTAAAAACGGAAATCACTTGGATGCTGATTTTTCTGCAGGTGCACACTTTGATGAACTGACATTTAGTTAAAAGACAAATCTGCTTTGATTTTCATATTTGAGATCAAAGCAGATGGATACGTTACATTATGGGGGGGATCGTATGAGTGCAATTTGCGGCGTTTTAAACTATGACAATCCATCTAATAGTATTGAAAATTGCACTTGTTTGATGGAAGCTTTTCAGCAGTTTTCTTCCGATGACCGATACATGTGGTCTGATAAGAATATTACTATGGGTTGTCATTATCAATGGATTACAACCGAATCCATTGGAGAACGGCTGCCTTTTTACGACAGAGAACTGCGATTGGCGATCACTGCCGATGCTATGATAGATAACAGGAGGGAATTATTTGAGAGATTGCAGGTTGATCAAACACAGCGAAAAACAATCACTGACAGCCGTCTGATTCTCTTATCCTACGTAAAATGGGGAAAAGACGCTCTTCATTATTTAGTAGGAGATTTCGCTTTTATGATCTGGGATGAGAGGAACCAAACTCTATTTGGAGCCAGGGATTTCTCGGGTGCGCGTACTTTCTACTATTACAACGACACGAAGCGATTTGTGTTTTCTACACTTATCGAGCCCTTGTTTACACTCCCATATATCAAAAGAACGGTCAACGAAACATGGATGGCAGAATTCATTGCGATTCCTACCATAGTAGAAAGTATAGATATGAATCATACAGTTTATAAACCAATAAACCAGCTGCCCCCTGGACATACAATCACTGTAAATCAAAGAGGTGTAAAAATCGAAAGATATTGGTATGTAGGACAGGTTGAACGATTGAAATTAGGATCGGAGGAAGAATACCGGGAAGCTTTTTGTGATGTTTTTCAATTAGCGGTCACAGAAAAAATGCGTACATACGGTGAGGTAGGTTCTCATTTAAGCGGAGGACTCGATTCGGGTTCCGTTGTCAGTTTTGCAGCAAAAGAACAGGAAAGGCACTCCAGGCCTTTGTACACTTACAGTTCTATTCCTGAAAACACATTTAAAGATTGGACTCCCATGTACTATATCGCCGACGAAAGACCATTTATTAAAGAAACAGTAAAGTATACAGGCAACATACGGGATAATTACTTGGACTTTCAGGGAGTGGATCCTTTCTCAATAATAGATGACTTCTTAGAGATCATGGAAATGCCTTATAAATTTTTTGAAAATGCGTTTTGGCTAAAAGGCATTAACGAAAAGGCTCACTATGATGGAGTTAAAATTATGTTGAACGGGGCCAGGGGAAACCATTCGATTTCCTGGGGATCAGAAAGGTTAAACCTGGAGTATTATGCTTCTTTATTAAAGGGGCTGCGGCTTCTTCGATTAAATCAAGAGATAACTGATTATTGTGTAAATTACAGGTGTGGCAAAACCCTTATGCTGCCTATAGTTGCCCGAAAAGCATTTCCGATAATGCACAGATTAGCGTCTCGGAAAAAACAAGTTGATGATCAATTTCCTTCCTATATTAATCCGCAATTAGCACGAAAAACAAACGTGTACGAAAAAATTACGCAGGCTGTTCATATTTCGGGCCGCGTGGACGGAGAGCTCAATCAATACAGAAGGGATTATTATGATCAGATCCATGTTTGGAATAAAAGCGGTACGGCCACAACAAAAATGTCTTTGCGTTATTCTCTATGGGACAGGGATCCAACGAATGATCCAAGGGTGATCCGTTTTTGTTTGTCAGTTCCAGAAATGGAATACGTAAAAGACGGCATAGAACGCTCTTTTATAAGAAGAGCAACGAAAAATATTCTTCCTGATCAGGTGAGGCTCAATTATTATTCACGTGGAATACAAGGAGCTGACACTATTCACCGAATGAGACCGGTCTGGAAAAATTTCAAAGAAGAGCTTTCTGTATTGTCCAGGGATTCAACAATGGCCGAATTTATTGATCAAAAAGTAATTCAAAAAATATATAAAGATTTAAGTGATGATCCGCCCTCCAACTTTGTATGGACAGATGATTTTAAAATTTTAACAAGAAGTGTAATTATTCACCGGTTTTTACTAGGCGCTCGATATGGAAGGGGGTGAATAAAGATGAAGAGAAATTGGAGATTGCCGGAATTAGAAATACTCGATATAAGCATGACGATGAATGGGCCTGGAAATGCAAACGCCGACTGCTTTGATGTTTCTGATGGAAAAACTGAAACACATCCAGGAAGATCTAACGCAAGTTGTCGGGATAAAGGCGGTAATGGTTTAGACAGTTGACAAAAGCAGCTCTTATACATTGGACCGGCAATTGGTCGATGATAAGAGCTGTAAAATAAAAGCCTGGAGAAATAACTATGACAACCACACTCGAATCATATTATTATAAAGCCTTTGGATTTAAGATTCAGAGTATCATACCTTTGCCGGAACTTCAAAAAATCCCGATTCATTCAAACGAAGAAGATATTGATATAGTAGTCGAATTGGATGAGTTATCAGAGCTATGGGAAGAAACTGCATATCCCAATCAGTATTTTTCTATATTAGGAGATGCTGTGCTGTTTCATGTTCCTGATATCGCAATCTACCGGATTCAAAATGGTACGCACATCTCAATTTCTGCTTTTGGAAGTTCGAGCCTGGACCACATACGACTTTATTTATTGGGAACGTGTATGGGTATTTTATTAATGCAAAGAAGGATACTTCCTCTGCATGGCAGTGCAATTATGATTGGAGGTAAGGCATATGCCATTGTAGGGGAATCAGGAGCAGGGAAATCAACGTTGGCCTCTGCATTTTTACAAAAAGGTTACCAATTAATTAGTGACGATGTAATTCCTGTACAACTAAAGACGGAAGGTATGCCTATAGTGACTCCGGCTTACCCGCAACAGAAATTGTGGGAAGAGAGCCTCCAGGCTTTTGATATGGAACCCACTAACTTTAAGCCTATCATAGATCGAGAGAAAAAATTTGCGGTACCGGTACAATCACACTTTGCAGGGGATCCGGTAGAATTAGCGGGAATATATGAACTGATTAAAATAAAAAACGGAACTCCAAATATAGTTCCTACCGAAAAATTGGATCGGCTCCACACAATTTTTAGACATACTTACCGAAATTTTTTATTGGGGCGTTTGGGCTTAATGGAATGGCACTTTCAATTAACAACGCAAATCATTCAAAAGACTGACATATACCAATTGCGGAGGCCGCACCATAAATTCACTGTACACAACTTGACAGCCTTTATTTTAGAAACCATCCGTTAAAAGGAGGATCATAATGAAAGTTCCAATCAATTCACTTGCTGATAAGGTAGTTCAGGGACAGGGAAATATTGTAAGTGATATGGGTGCAGAGAAGGTAATGCTGAGTATCCAAAAGGGAAAATATTACAACCTCGGTGAAACAGGGGGCCGAATTTGGGAGCTCATGAAAGAGCCTATTTCTGTACAGCAGCTCGTATCTTCCCTGTTGGAAGACTTTCAGGTGGATAAAGCAACCTGTGAAGATCAGGTTCTTTCCTTTCTGAGTCAATTAATAATGGAAGATCTTATTGAAGTGGCCCATGACCAACCGACAGGGTGACAAAATGGGAATCATATCCAAAGCAAAAACCCTTAATTCTCAGTCCCCGAAAACACTTCTTCTTCTAATAGAAGCTTTTTTATATTTAGGCTGGGCCCGGATGTTGAAGTTATTTCCATTTAAAAAAATAGCACCGGCTCTCGGGGAGCCGATGGAAGAAACAGGGGATCAGATAAATGAAGGACAGATTGCTGTAATCAAAAATATTTCACATGCTATCCACATTATGAGCAGATATACATTTTGGGAAAGCCAATGTCTGGTAAAGGCAATGGCGGGAATGAAAATGCTGGAAAAAAGAGGAGTCGAAAGTACACTCTACTTGGGGACTTCACGGGATAAATCAGGAAAGATGGTTGCACATGCCTGGCTTAGAAGCGGTCCATTTTATGTATCTGGTTCTGAAGGAATGCAAAGGTTTACAACCGTAGGTATGTTTGCAAAAAAAATCGATCCTAACCAAAGGGAGAGAAAGTAATGGATCATAAAATCAGCCTCCATCTGACTGAGGTTCCTAAAGAACTGATGCTCATATTGCGAATGATCAGCAATTCCGAAAAAACAGTTCAAAAACATGAATATGACCGTATTCATTGGGAGCAATTTCTAAAGATGGCCGTGCACCATCGGCTTTTTCCTCTGCTTTATGTACGCATCTCAGAACAAAAATACAACTTTATTCCAAAGCATGTCGTAGATTCATTGGAAGAGCTTTATCGAAAAAGCACCTTTAGAATGCTTCATCTATGTGGAGTTATGGAACATATCAGCCGGCTTTTCTCAAATAAAAATATTAGGTCTCTTTTTCTTAAAGGTCCCATTTTAGCTCATGAATTATATGGTGATCTCTCGTTAAGAACTTGCAGTGATATTGATCTCCTTGTTTCTTTTGAAGATCTTGAAAAAGCAGAGCACCTGCTCTTGGAACAGGGCTACGAGAAAGACGAGTATATCCAAAGCCTTTTAAATGACTGGACTTGGAGACACCACCATTTTACTTATTATCATAGAGATACAGGAACAAAGGTTGAAATCCACTGGAGGTTAAATCCATTTCCAAGTACAGAGCCAAGTTTTAATGAATTATGGGAGAGAAAAAAGAAAACAGATCTTATCTGCCATCCGACTTACTATTTGGGAGATGAAGACCTATTTTTTGCTTTAATGACTCATGGAGCAAGGCATGCCTGGTCACGTTTAAGGTGGCTGGTGGATATACACAGAATGGCGAAAAACGATATACAATGGGCGAGAATAATAAAACATATACAAAAATTCCGGTATGGTCATGTAAGTGCGCAAGCTTTTACTTTGGCAACAAAGGTTTTAGGTACGAATATTCCAAAAGAAATGAACTCCTACTTGAATGATGAATCGGCGGAACTCGCACAAAAAACGGTCTTTTATATGGAAAAGATGGTCAATTTACATACTGATCCGGTTCCTATAGAAATTTCTAAATATCATAAGAAATATTTGTATTCCTTAATGTCTCGTAAGGAAAAGATGTTTTATTTGCTGAGTATGCTGCATCCTTACTATACAGATGCCGAAACGTTTCCTTTGCCAAAAAGTATGCACTTACTGTATTTTCCTCTTCGTCCTTTTCTTTGGATGTTCAGAAAGGTCAAGAAACATGCCATTACTTAGGAGGTTAATTTATGAAGCCATTCCTATATTTTTTTAAACAGCTTTATCTTTATAGCGGAAAAAAGCTTTATATAAACGTCTTTGGAATGGTGTTCATTGGACTGTTGGATGGTATTGGCTTGCTCCTCCTCATTCCTGTAATCAACTACAGCGGTATTGTGAACTTCCATGCTGAAGGAACATCATTCAATAAGCCTCTTCTTTACCTTCAACAATTATTTGACTCTTTAGGAGGCCTGGCTTTCGTTCTCGTTGTCTTTATATTCATTAATATTTTGCAAAGCTTTCTCCAACGAATGATAACAATAGAGAATGTTAAAATTCAACATGGATTTTCGAAAAGTTTGCGTAGGGAAATATACAGAGATTTACTTTATGCAAATTGGGACTTTTATGTTAGAAGAAGAAAGACAGACATCATTAATACGATCACAGCTGAATTAGGAAGAGTCAGTGCAGGAATAAACACATTAGTACAATTGATGGCCTCCATGATCTTTACTGTCATCCAGGTGGCTATAGCTTTTATGCTTTCACCAACAATAACGATGTTTGTTCTGGGAAGCGGTCTGATCTTATCCGTTTTTTCCCGTGGGTTTATAAGAAGGTCACGAATGTTAGGCAGCAGGACATCTGAAATTGGCCAAAGCTTTCTGGCCGGGATCACAGATAGTTTTAATGGCATGAAAGAAATCAAAAGTAATACATTGGAACGCTCTAGAGTGGAATGGTCTCATACCATCACCCAAAGAATGTATGACGAACAACTTGAATATACTACGTTGAAAACAGCATCACAATTTTATTATAAATCAGCTTCAGCGGTGTTAATTGCAATTTTTATTTTTTTATCGGTACAATTGTTTAATGCCCAGGCTGCTCAATTAATGTTGATTATCATAATTTTTGGAAGGCTATGGCCGAGGGTTACTGGAATTCAAGCAAGTATGGAACAAATTGCAGCAACTATACCGGCATTAGAGTCTGTAATTCAATTGAAAAAAGAATCACAGACAGCGAGAGAACAGGAGAACTTTACGAATAGTGAACCGATTGTAATTGAAAAAGGAATAGAATGTAAGAAAGTATTTTTTCGGTACAACAAAAAGGCAAATACATATGCAATGAAAAATATTGATGTATTTTTCCCTTCAAATTGCATGACCGCAGTGATCGGAAAGTCAGGAGCTGGGAAGAGTACTTTGGTTGATTTGTTGATGGGATTGAATCGACCTGAACGGGGAGAAATACTTTTGGATGGGATTCAGTTGACAGAAAGAAACCTTCACTCGTTAAGGCGATCGATCAGTTACGTCCCTCAGGATCCATTTTTGTTTAATACAACAGTAAGAGAAAACTTATCTTTAATACAGCCTAATGCTTCGGAAGATCAATTATGGGATGCTTTGAGATTTGCAGCAGCTGATGATTTTGTGAAAAGGCTACCGCAAGGCTTGGATACGTTGATCGGTGATCGAGGTATTAGATTATCGGGTGGAGAACGCCAGCGTCTTGTACTGGCACGCGCCATTTTAAGAGAGCCTACCATCCTTGTACTGGATGAGGCCACAAGTGCTTTAGACTCAGAGAATGAAACCAACATTCAAGAAGCTTTAGAAAAGTTAAAAGGAAAAATGACGATCATCATAATCGCCCATAGGCTTTCCACCATTCGTAATGCTGATCAGGTGATTGTATTGGACAAAGGAGAAATTATTCAGCAAGGTGAGTTTAGAGACCTTGCAAAAGAGCAGAGAGGTATGTTCAATCACCTTCTGAAGCAACAAATAAAATTATCACTGTAAAATAAAGATTGACTTGTTCTTTATAAAGAACTAAAATAGCGTTAAGGAGCACAATATAAATTTTTTTAAATTTAATGTTCTTTATTGGGAACTACTATGACAAATAAGGTGGTCTTTTATGAATCGGTTGAACCAAATTTACAGTGAAGATAAGAGAGTACCCAAGGAGATTAACCTGAAAGACTTATATAGGACAGTAAAAAAACGATTTTGGATCGCAATTCTATTGGCTGTTTTTTTCATGGGAGCCGCGTGGTATTACACGAGTAAAAATAAAACTGTGCCTCTCTTCGAAGCCTCAACAAATATGGTGATTCAAGCAGACGGGGAATCAAGGAAAACAATGGAAGTAATCATTACGGACATTTCCATGTTGGAAAAGGTAATAGAAGAGCTGCGATTGAGCACATCGGCTCAATCATTAGCTAATCGAATTGTTATTGAAAATATTGATGGTTCCAAAGTTATGAGCATCACTGTAACAGATACAAATCCCAATAGGGCTGCGGATATTGCTAACACAACTGCTGCGATTTTTCAGGAAAATGTTCCAAAATCAATTGAATATGAAGAGATACTTCTACTGTCTAAAGCTCAAGTAAACCCTACTCCTGTAAACAAAGATAACCAAATGATGATGATTCTTGGTGGAGCAATTCTAGGTATCTTTATCGGAATAGGCTTGACATTGCTCTTAGATTCATTGGATGAAACAGTAAAATCAGAACGAGACATTGAAACATTACTTGGAATCCAAGTCATTGGAAGTGTTTCTAAGATGAATAAGCGGAATGTTCTTAAAAAGAAAGTGAAAAAAGAAAAAGTAGAACTTCGGGGTGAAACAATTGGCCTTAAATAAAAGAAGAAAGATGAAAAAAGAAAAAAAAAGATTTCTCGTTACTCATTCGAATCCCGAGTCTGTCGTTTCTGAGCAATTTCGTACCATTCGGACGAACATCCATTTTATCAATGGGAAGAAAAAAAGCAGCATTATTTTAGTGACGTCACCAGGAAAAGGTGAAGGGAAATCAACAATAACTGCTAATATTGCGGTATCCATGGCACAGCAAAAAGAAAAGGTATTATTAATTGACGGAGCTATTAGATCACCTGATATTCACAGTACATTTAAGATGGCAAACCAAGTTGGTTTGACAGATGTTCTTGCTGGCAAAGCCTCATTTGAGGAAGCAGTTGTATCTTCAAAAATTGGCATGCTCGATATTCTAACAGGGGGAACAAATCCTCGCAATCCTGCTGAACTGCTCGCATCCCAATCTATGGTTAATCTCTTGGAGCGTGTCAAACCTTTATATGACATCATTCTAATTGATTCACCTCCGTTACTAAAATTAACCGATTCTAAAGTGATGGCGCATATATGCGACGGGGTCGTTCTGGTAGTGAAAAAAAATAAAACAAGTCTAGACAGTATATTTGAATCCAAACGAGTACTGGAATTTGCTAACACTCAAATCATAGGCACTGTAGTAAACGACTAAAAGGTTTTCTTTTGTTTTGTTGTTCTTTATTGAGAATATAACAATTGTTTTGGTGTGGTAATGTCTCCTTACCATTATAAATGGAGGCACTCGGTCATTCCGTGGGTTGTTTTAACCTTAGACGCCTGTCGTCGCTGGTTTGATGTGAGGGAGGGTTTGATGCCCACTTTTAATAAAAAGTTTATTTGTGGGGTTTTAAGTTTCATATATTTCGACTTTTATTCACAAAACCTCAAAACTAAGCTTTTTATGTTAGAGATCAATTGATTGATTGGAGGAGGAATTTTGACCTATCGAAGAAGGTTATCTGTCTTTATTGCAGCGGATTCTGTCATGATGATTGCCTGTATTTTTCTCAGTCAATTTCTTACCGGGGCCACCATTCATGTATTTACCTTTTCTATTTTGCTAAGCATCTTTTCCATATTGATAAGCTATCATATGCTTTCTTTCGTCTTTAAATTGTATAAAAAAGCATGGGAGTATGCGAGCGTAGGTGAGCTTATCATTATTTTTAAAGTAGTTAGTTTTTCTCTTCTGATTACTGGTATTGTTCAGCAGGCGGTAATCGGACAGATTCATTTTAGGCTGCTGGCTGTCATCTGGCTTCTACATTTGTTTATGATTGGTGGATCAAGATTTTGTTGGAGAATATTCCGAGATCATTATTTAAATAAAGGTGCCAATAAAAAAAGAACACTTATTATTGGTGCCGGATCGGCAGGAACTATGGTCGCCAGACAATTACTTAAAAGCAATGATACGGATTTACTTCCCGTTGCTTTCATTGATGATGATCGAAAGAAACATCACCTGGACATTTTGGGCCTGCCTGTAATGGGTGATATTCAGGAGTTGGAAAATACTGTAAAAGAGTTAAATGTAGAACATGTGATTATTGCCATTCCTTCACTAAGTAAAAGGGAACTTAATCAAATTTTTCTTCAATGTGCCAAAACGAAGGCCAAGACTCAAATTCTGCCTATGCTGGAAGATCTCGTTTCAGGAAGAATTACTGTAAATGGATTTCGTGATGTCCAAGTGGAGGACTTACTGGGAAGAAAGCCGGTCGAGTTAAACATTGAAAGCATATCAGAGTATATCACTGGAAAGGTTATTTTGGTATCAGGTGCAGGAGGCTCCATTGGATCTGAAATTTGCCGGCAAATTTGTCAATTTAGACCTTCCAAGCTGGTTCTTATGGGACATGGGGAAAATAGCATTCATTCCATTGAACGTGAGTTAAATGAACAGTTCGCCGAATTACATATAAACATAGAAACTGAGATTGCTGATTTGAAAGACTTGGAAAAGATAATGTTCGTCATGGAACAGTATCAACCGGATGTAGTTTATCATGCCGCAGCTCACAAACATGTGCCGTTAATGGAAAAAAACCCGGAAGAGGCCTTAAAGAACAATGTAATCGGTACAAAGAATATTGCTGAAGCAGCCAATTGGCATAGGGTAAAAACTTTCGTCATGCTGTCTACGGATAAGGCTGTAAATCCCACAAGTGTAATGGGAGCTTCGAAAAGACTTGCTGAAATTGTTATACAGCATATGGATCGGATGAGTGAAACCAAATTTGTGGCTGTAAGATTTGGGAATGTATTAGGAAGCAGGGGGAGTGTGATTCCCATCTTTAAAAAACAGATAGAAAAAGGGGGCCCTGTTACCGTTACACATCCGGAAATGGAACGTTATTTTATGACGATACCTGAGGCTTCCCGATTGGTGATTCAAGCGGGAGCTTTGGCCAAAGGCGGGGAAATATTTGTCTTGGATATGGGAGACCCTGTCAAAATTGTAGACCTGGCCAAAAACCTTATTAAGCTTTCGGGATATTCAACTGAGGAAATTCCAATTAAGTTTACAGGGATAAGAAAAGGAGAGAAACTATTTGAGGAACTGCTGAAGCCTGATGAAATTCATGAGCATCAGGTGTACCCAAACATTTATATAGGTAAGAGTTCAGAGCTAAATTATAGGGAAATTGAAAAGTTAATACATTCTTATACCAACTCAGAAAAGGAAGAGTTGCGAAAACAGCTGTTAATGCTGGCAAATGAACAGACAACTGCAAAGTATCAAGCATATATGAGCATGTAACTGGAGTGATGATAAATGGGAAGAATAAGGAAAGCGATTATTCCAGCGGCAGGTTTAGGAACCCGATTTTTACCCGCGACAAAAGCAATGCCCAAAGAAATGTTGCCCATCGTGGATAAACCAACTATTCAATACATTGTTGAAGAGGCGATGGAGTCAGGTATTGAAGATATTATTATAGTTACAGGTAAAGGAAAGCGTGCGATTGAAGATCATTTTGATCATTCTTTTGAACTTGAGCAAAACTTGATTGAAAAAGGGAAGTTTGAGTTGCTGACCCAAGTTCAAAAATCTTCAAAACTGGTGGATATCCATTATATACGACAAAAAGAACCGAAGGGGTTGGGGCATGCTGTTTGGTGTGCACGAAAGTTTATCGGGGAGGAACCATTTGCCGTTTTGCTGGGGGACGATATTGTTAAAGCAGAAAAGCCTTGCTTAAGGCAGTTAATGGACCAATATGACCGATATAATGCATCTATATTGGGGGTCCAACAGGTAGAAGAACAAGAAGTTTCCAGATATGGAGTCATTGATGCCAATGCTATACAAGATCGGCTATATAAAGTGAATTATTTAGTGGAAAAACCAAAGCAAGAAGCAGCTCCATCAAACCTTGCTATTATGGGCCGGTATATTTTAAGTCCAAGCATTTTTGAGCTTTTGGCTGAGCAGAAGCCAGGAGCAGGAGGAGAAATACAGCTCACCGACGCCATAGCAGGTTTAAATCGGTTGGAGGCTGTTTACGCATACGATTTTGATGGGGTCCGCTATGACGTTGGGGAGAAATTAGGTTTTATTCAAACGACAATTGAAATGGCTCTTGAAAGGCCGGAAATACGAACTAAACTGTTGGATTATTTATCCGGAGTAATAGAAAAACAAATGATCGGGTGATGTTTGTGGCTAATAAAATATTGTTTTGTGCAACAGTGGATTATCATTTCCGTGTTTTTCATATTCCCTATCTCAAATGGTTTAAAAGCCGGGGATGGGAAGTTCATATGGCAGCAGCCGGAAATGAAAGTATTCCTTTTGTCGACCAAAGGTTTAACATACCTATCGATCGGTCGCCTTTTCGGCGTCAGAATTTGAATGCATATAAAGAGCTAAAGAAGATTATTGAACAAAATCATTATGACATCATTCATTGTCACACTCCTATGGGGGGAGTATTATCAAGGCTTGCAGCAATAAATAAAAGAATTAATGATACTAAGATGCTTTATACTGCTCACGGCTTTCACTTTTGTAAAGGATCCTCCTGGAAGAATTGGCTTTTATACTATCCTATTGAAAAATGGCTCTCCCGATACACGGACTGTTTAATCACGATCAATGAAGAAGATTATCACCTTGCGGTTAACCGCCATTTTAAAGCTAAGCAAATTGCACATGTACATGGTATGGGAGTGAATACAGATACCTTTTTCCCTGTAACAGAATTTACAAAATCAGTACTGAGAGCCAATTATCAGTTTGATCATGATCACTTTATTATGTTTTATGCGGCTGAATTTAACAGGAATAAAAATCAGAAGATTCTGATTGCTGCATTTGCTGCTTTACAGGAAAAGATCCCCAAAGCAAAGCTTCTTTTGGCGGGTGAGGGCCCCCTTATGAATGAATGTAAGCGGATGGCAAAGAAGCACGGCATCAGAAGCAGTGTTTTTTTTCTGGGATATCGAAAAGATATTGATACCTTGTTAAAAATGAGTGACATAGCTGTTGCTTCCAGTCTGCGCGAAGGCTTGCCCGTTAATATTTTAGAAGCAATGGCATGCGGGCTGCCCATTGTTGCTGTCGATAATCGGGGACATAGAGAGCTTATTGTAAACGGCCAAAATGGATGGCTCGTCAAAAATGATCCTGAAGCCATGGCGGATAAAATGGTTTTTTTATCAAGGGACAAAATATTACGTAAAGAAATGGGAAAAGCAAGCAGAAAAATAGTAATGAGTAAATATAGTCTAGAAAAAACGCTGGAAGAACAGATTGAAATTTACAAAAGGTTTATGGGAGGTATAGAGGAGGTTCAATGGGCAGTCCAATAAGAGTGTTACATTCAGTGGTTAATATGAATCGGGGCGGTGCTGAAACGTTCATTATGAATGTATATCGAAATATAGACCGTACGAAAATTCAATTTGATTTTTTGACATGTAAACCAGGTGTATTTGATCAAGAAATTGAAAGAATGGGTGGGAAAGTTCAACGTATTCCTTATATAACGGATGTTGGCCACTATGGATATGTGAAAGGCTTACAGCACTTTTTCGGGGAAAACGATTATAAAGTTATTCATTCACATATGGATAAAATGAGCGGCATTGTTCTTAGGGAAGCCAATAAGGCTGGAATCCCTTTTAGATTTGCACATATTCACAGTTCCGGAAGTGAGGGAAATATTTTAGCAAGAGCATATAAATGGTATTCAGGGAAGTTGCTATTGAAAAACGCCACACATTTTTTGGCGTGTTCCAAAAAAGCTGCGGAGTGGATTCATCCGATCGGCATGAAGAATACCACCATTATTAAAAATGGTATTGACAGTGAGAGTTTTACATTTTCTGAAAATACAAGAAAAGAAGTCAGGAAGGAATTTGGTATCCCTCATGATTCACTTGTTTTAGGTCATGTTGGCAGGTTTTCCAAAGTGAAAAATCATCAATTTCTTATTGATGTATTTTGTCAGCTTAGTAAGAAAAAAGAGAATGCTGTTTTATTCCTTGTTGGAGATGGTCCATTGCGAAATCAAATAGAACAAAAAGTATTAGATTTGAATGTAGGTCATAAAGTTGTGTTTGCAGGGTTGCGCAGTGACATTCATAGATTACTGCAAGCTTTCGATCTCTTTCTTCTTCCTTCAAAGCATGAAGGTTTACCGGTTTCAGTCATAGAAGCACAGGGAGCCGGATTGCCATGCTTAATATCCGAGCGGATTTCTGATGAAGTAGATTTAAACTTAGGTCTCATTCATTATGCTTCTTTAAGTGATAGAAATAAATGGGTTGAGGAAATGTTAAGGTTAACTGCCGGTAAGCTAAAGAGAGTCAATCCAAGAAAAGCCTTTCTTAATAAAGGTTATGATATCACTTCGTCAGCGGGCTTTTTAGAAGGCTGCTATTTGTCTTGTTCAAGGAGAGTAATATGAAACTGTTAACGATTTTCACACCCACTTACAACCGTGCATATTGTCTGGAAAATTGTTATCGAAGCTTGGTTCGCCAAACAAACAAAAATTTTATATGGCTCATCATTGATGATGGATCGACGGATCAGACGGAAGAGATGGTAAAAGGCTGGATGCGGGAAAATCAAATTGAAATTCAATATTATTGGCAGGAAAACCAGGGGATGCACGGTGCCCATAATACAGCTTATCAACTAATTGAAACAGAGTTAAATGTATGCATTGACTCAGATGATTTCATGCCCGATGATGCTGTTGAAAAGATCACCGATTGTTGGAAAAAGTATGGGAATGAAAAAATGAGCGGTATTATAGGTCTGGACGCTGACCTGAACAATCAGGTGATTGGAACAATGCTGCCGAAAAACCTGGAGGCCTCTACTTTATTTGATCTATATTATAAACACGGGGTCACAGGAGACAAAAAGCTTGTCTATCGTACAGAACTAACGAGGCAGTACCCTTATCCATTATTCGAAAATGAAAAATATGTAGGATTAGCCTATAAATATTACATGATCGATCAAACATATGAAATGCTCCTGTTGAATGAAGTGTTGTGCTGCGTGGAATATTTACCTGATGGGTCTTCGTTAAATATGCTAAAGCAATATTGGAGAAATCCCAAAGGATTTGCATTTTATAGAAAAGAGTTGATGCAACTGCGTTTTGCAGGCTGGACATTTAAATATCGGCAAGCCATTCATTATGTTTCATGCAGCATACATTTGCAAAATAAGCAGTTTATAAAAGATTCACCAAGCAGGGTTTTAACGGCCTTGGCTATACCGCCTGGAATATTACTTTACATTTATCTTTTGTATCAAAACAGGGGTGTCCGGGTTAAGTAAGCTTCATTTGAAAGGAAAAATCATGACTTTATTATGGATCAATCTTATTGTTGTTTTTATGTGTGCCTTTCTTGCAAGGTATTTTTCCACACAGAAGCTGGCGGCTGAGGCAGTAATACCGATTATTCCAAATAAGCCGCTCATATTTGGCTCGCTTGCTTCATTGGTGGTTATTGCGGGATTGAGGACGAATATTGGAGATACGTATTTCTATAAACACGCCTTCGAAACCAATGATTTTGAGTGGGCAGATGTTGCAGAACAGGAAAATGTCGGTTTTTGGCTCTTGCAAAAAACGCTAAAGCAATTCTCGGAAGATCCGCAGATTTTATTATTTACAACCGCACTTATTACTAATGTTCTTATTGTGTGGATTCTTGCAAAATATTCTAGGATGATCGAGCTCTCCCTCTATGTATACATAACCGGCGGGCTTTTTTTAGTTTCTATGAATGGGATCAGGCAAACCTTGACAGCAGCTATTCTCTTTGCAGCAACCAAATATCTAATTGAAGGCAACATGGTCAGATATTTTATAGTTGTATTGATCGCTTCCACTTTTCATCAGAGCGCTCTTGTTTTGATCCCGATCTATTTTATCGTAAGACTCAGAGCTTGGTCAGTTGCAACGTTTTTGTTAATGGTTATTGGCGTTGCCATCACAGCTGGTTATGAATATTTTTCCGCCTTTTTATTTTCGGCAATAGAAAATACACAATATGGCTATTATTCGGATTTTCAGGAAGGCGGTGCCAGTAAAATTCGTGTAGCTGTTACAGCCGCTCCGCTTCTCATAGCTTATCTTGGCAGGCATAAGTTCAGAAAGATATTCCCGTATAGTGATGTGATTGTCAACATGTCTTTAATGGGATTAGTTTTTATGATTGTATCTACTCAAAATTGGATTTTTGCCAGATTCACGATCTACTTTAACTTGTATCAATTGATTCTTATTTCATGGGTTGTAAAGTTGTTTCATCCTAAAGATCAAAGATTTGTCTATTTTGCTATTTTAGTTTGTTATTTTATTTATTATTTCTATGAAAATGTAACAACATTACAAATAGAATTTAAAAGTGTTTTGGATGAATTTCTGTTATGACCCGGGAGGGGGATAGATGACTGATAAGAAATTGCCTGTTCGGATCTTACACGTTGTGAGTGCAATGGACCGAGGAGGGGCAGAAACATTAATTATGAATATTTACAGAAACATAGACCGTGAAAAAGTTCAATTTGATTTTATATCCCATTCAGCTGGGACGGATGAGTTTGAAAAGGAAATCGAGATGCTGGGCGGTAAGATCTATTATATCCTCAGTCTGGGCCATTCCGGCCCATTATTATATGTGAAAAATGTAATGAAAGTGATGAATATAAACCAATATGCAGCCGTCCATATTCATACTGATTTTCAGGGCGGCTTTCCTGCATTGGCTGCGAAACTATCGGGCATTGAACACCGTATCTGTCATTCTCACAGCAATCACTGGATGAAAAATTCAGCAGCTGCTGTTGCTGTGCTTCCTGTTTTAAGATTAATGATTAAATCTTTTTCTACACAAATATGCAGCTGCAGTCATGACGCAGCTGTTTTTTTGTTTGGAAAAAGAGCAGTGGATAAAGAAAAGGTTCAAATCATAAAAAATGGGATTGACCTTGAACCATATCTTACAAGCTACGGTAAAAAGCTTTCTCTGCATGAGGAATTCAAGCTAGATAAAAGTGTTAAAATTATCGGCCATATAGGACGTTTTTCCAAATATAAAAATCAAATCTATATCCTGTCGATATTAAAGAAATTAAGGGAAAAGGATCAGGCATTTGCCGCTGTATTTGTAGGGGATGGGCCCTTAAAGGTAATAGTAGAGCAGGAGGCGGAAAAGCTGGGTCTCCAAGATTATGTGAGATTTTTAGGAGTCCGAGAAGATGTTCCCAGATTAATGCGAGGATTTGATATTTTTGTGTTTCCGTCCTTGTTTGAGGGATTTGGCATCGTTATGTTGGAAGCCCAATGTTCAGGAGTCCCATGTGTGGCTTCCTCCCAAGTTCCCATAGAAACGGATATGGGACTTGGATTGGCTGAATATATAGACCTCGATGATGGGGTTGAGGCATGGAGTGAGGCTGTACAAAAAAAAATTCAAAATGAAAGACCCAGTAAAATAGACATTGAAAAACGCTTAACTAAAAAGGGATTTCACGTGAAAGCAAGTATTCAAAAGTGGATGAATTTATATGGATTAAAAAGTTATCAAAAGATAAATAGCGAGGAATGGGCAAATGAAGCAAAATCTGTTGATCACATCGTTTGACTTAGCCATAGGAGGTGTGGAAAGGAGCCTGTTAGGCTTGTTACATCATTTGGATTACAGCAAGTATCAGGTAGATGTCATGCTCTTTAAACATGAGGGTGAGTTTATGCCACTCCTCCCCTCAGAACCTACATTATTGGAAGAGGTTCCGGAGTACTCCACTTTCAGAATGTCTATTTTCCAAGCAGTTAAAGCCGGACATTATTCAATTGGAATTGCAAGGTTTTTGGCCAAATATGCGAGTACTATACATGGTCGGATCAAAAATCTTGATGAACCAGGTTATTTAAACATTCAATATGGATGGAAGCTGTCCAATCCATTTTTGCCAAAACTGCATAAACCATACGATGCGGCAATCAGCTTTCTATGGCCGCATTATTTTATTTCCAAGAAAGTTGAAGCCAGGAAAAAGATTGGCTGGATCCATACAGATTACTCCAACATCTACTTAAATAAAAAGCTTGAAAACGAAATGTGGAATGGGCTTGACCATATTGTGGCAGTATCGGATGAGTGTCTACATCATTTCTTAACAAAACATCCTGACTTTAAAGAGAAAGCGAGTGTAATAGAAAATATTCTTTCACCAGAAATAGTAAAACAACAGGCTGCAGAACGAGCAATAGAAATGGAGCAAAAGAATGCGGAGTTTACTCTGTTAACAGTTGGCCGGCTTTCTCATGCCAAAGGACTTGATCTTGCGATAAAGGCGTGTAAGAAACTGGTGGAATGTGGTTTTTCATTTAAATGGTACGTTGTAGGTTTTGGGCCCTTACAGGAGCATTTGGAAAAAACGATTCAAAATGAAGGCCTGCAGGATCATTTTATTTTACTTGGCAAGAAGATAAATCCGTATCCTTATATTCAGTCTTGCGATATATATGTTCAACCATCCAGATATGAAGGGAAAGCAGTAACGATCAGGGAAGCCCAGATACTGGGGAAAGCCGTGGTCATGACTGATTTCCCCACAGCAAATAGCCAAGCGGAAAATGAGGTCGATGCTCTGATACAACCCTTGTCCCCAGAAGGTATAGCCAAGGGGATAGAGCGGCTGTTTACAGACCGACAACTTAAAGAAAGACTTGAAGTAAATGTTACCCATAAAGACTATGGAAACGGTGACGAAACGGAAAAGTTATATAGGCTTATTGGGGGATGAGAAAGGGGGGGGGATGGTGGCCATTTTGGTTACAGGCGGAGCAGGATATATAGGGAGTCATACATGTGTTGAACTACTAAATGCAGGATATGATGTGGTGGTGGTTGACAACTTTTGCAACAGCAATATCGAATCTCTGAAGAGAGTAGAACGAATTTGTGGGAAAAAGTTGAAAGTCTATCGAGTGGATTTGTTGGATGAAGAAAAACTGGCAAGGGTATTCTTAGAAAATACCATTGAAAGTGTCATCCATTTTGCGGGATTGAAAGCAGTGGGGGAATCCGTTCGTATGCCGCTTTCTTACTACCACAAGAATATTACAAGCACAGTGATTTTATGTAAAGTTATGAGTCAATTTAATATAAAACGGCTAGTTTTCAGCTCATCGGCCACTGTTTATGGAATACCTGAAACTTGTCCGATTACAGAAGATTTTCCTAAATATGCTACTAATCCCTATGGACGGACGAAGCTCATGATAGAAGAGCTTTTAAAAGATCTTTATCATTCAGACCATACATGGGGTATTGCATTGCTGCGTTATTTTAACCCAATCGGTGCTCATGAAAGTGGATGGATTGGGGAAGATCCAAAGGGCGTTCCCAATAATTTAATGCCATATATTACACAAGTGGCTGTAGGGAAAAGAGAGATGCTGCAAGTATTTGGAAATCAATATCCGACCAAAGACGGTACCGGCGTTAGAGATTATATTCATGTAGTGGACCTGGCTAAAGGGCATTTAAAAGCACTGGCAAAAATCAATTCAGACGCCGGGGTTCATAGCTTTAATTTGGGTACAGGAAAGGGATACAGTGTCCTTGAATTAGTCAATGCTTTTGAAAGAGTTACAGGCATATCTATACCTTATCAGATTGCTGCCCCGAGAGATGGCGATATTGCCATTTGCTATGCGAGTCCCTTGAAGGCTTATAGGGAACTTGGTTGGTTTGCTGAAAAGTCAATTGATGATATGTGCATGGATTCCTGGAAATGGCAGTCGTTCAATCCCCAGGGTTATAAAGAAGAAACTTCAGCACACCTGAAGGATAGTTGTTTATCGATAGCTAATATGCACAAAGAAAGAGGAGTAAAATGGAAAAGGCCGAGAACAATCAATCCCTGAAAATACAGTGGCTCTTGAAAAAAATGATCATCATAGGGTATAGCGAAAAGAACATACAGGCAGCAGATATGATAGAGGCCATAAAATTGGATCTATTGTCGATGATGAGTAAAGCGGGGGAATTTTGATGGCTGGCTGTGATCAATTTATGAAAAGAGCAATAGATATTGTGGCTGCACTTCTGGCACTTATTTTATTTTCTCCTTTGATGGCTATGATTGGCCTGGTTATAAGAATAAAAATGGGAAAGCCAATTTTTTTTATACAACAGCGTCCGGGCTTTCAAGGCAAACCATTTAATCTATATAAATTTCGGACAATGGCGAGTAACCGGGATGCAAGGGGGCGATTGCTTTCAGATGAGGCTAGGGTTACGCCATTAGGAAATGTTTTAAGGAAATATAGTTTGGATGAACTCCCTCAACTTTTTAATATTTTAAAAGGAGACCTTAGTCTGGTTGGGCCGCGGCCGCTTTTGATGGAGTATCTTCCGTTGTATACGCCCCGCCAGGCAAAACGCCACCAGGTAAAACCAGGCTTAACAGGGTGGGCCCAAATTAATGGCCGGAATACCATCAGCTGGGATGAAAAGTTTGAATTGGATGTATGGTATGTAGAAAATCGTTCCCTCATATTAGACATAAAGATACTAATCAAAACGGTTGAAAAGGTACTTCGTTCGGAGGGAATCAACCAGCCGGGAAAAGCGACTGTGGAGAATTTCAATGGATCAAAGATAACTTCGAAAGAGGGCTGAATATGAAAATAGCTATGATTGGCGGAGGAGGGCACAGTAAGGTTATTCGGGAGCTGATTCATTCTATCAAAGAAGGGGAAATGATTGCCTGTTTAGATGATAAGTATCATGTATTTCAAAAAAGAAAAGATCTGATTTGCGGTCCAATTGAAAAAGCCCGGTACCTGATTCAAATGTATGAAGGTTTAAAGTTTGTTATTGCGATCGGGCATAACAAAACGAGAAAACGGATTGTTGACCAGCTGCAATTTCCAGCGCATTATTATGCTATACTTAAACACCCTACTTCGTGGGTAAGTCCGAGCGCAGAAATAGGATATGGTTCTGTGATTATGGCTCACACGGTTATTAATCCCGATACCAAGATAGGAGAACATACCATTATTAATACGAAATCGGTTGTAGAACATGACAGCCGAATTAGCCAATACGTTCATATTTCTCCAAATGCCACATTAACAGGCGGGGTGAAAATAGGGGAAGGGGCGCATATCGGTGCGGGAGCTACGATTATACCAGGGGTGAAAATTGGAAAGTGGGCTATGATTGGCGCAGGAGCGACTGTCATCCATTCCATTCCTCCAGATTGTACCGCTGTAGGAGTACCTGCAAAAGTGAAGAAAGTACACATGAAAGAAGGTGTATAAATGATCCGTGCAACGAAAAAAGAAAAAATTCACCTTTCCACTCCTCATTTATCAGGCAGTGAATTGGAGTTTGTTCGTGAAGCTTTTGATACAAACTGGGTGGCACCCGTTGGTCCTCATTTGGAAGCATTCGAACGAGAAGCTTCCAATTTCTTAGGTGTAAAGGAGGCTGTTGCTCTGAATTCCGGAACTTCCGCCATCCATTTGGCTCTCGCTTTGTTGGGTGTTAAAAGGGGGGACACCGTCTTTTGCTCTACACTTACATTTATAGCCAGTGCAAACCCTATCTTATACCAAGGAGCCGAACCGGTTTTTATAGATTCTGAACCAGATACGTGGAATATGTCACCTGCTGCGCTCAAGAAGGCCTTGGAAGATGCAGGCCAAAAAGGAAAGCTGCCAAAAGCCGTCATCGTCGTTCACTTATATGGACAAAGCGCCAAAATGGATGAAATCCTATGTCTGTGCAATCAATACGATATTCCTGTTATTGAAGATGCTGCAGAATCATTGGGTTCCCGCTACAAGCAAAAGCCAAGCGGTACTATGGGTAAGTTAGGTATTTTCTCATTTAATGGAAATAAAATCATTACCACCTCAGGTGGCGGAATGCTTGTTTCCAATGACGCTGAAGCGATTAGAAAAGCCAAGTTTTTGGCAACCCAGGCAAAAGATCCTGCTCCCTACTATCAGCACAGCTGCCTGGGGTTCAATTACCGAATGAGCAATGTTTTAGCTGGAATTGGAAGAGCTCAATTAAAGGTTCTGAAGGAAAGAGTGTCAGCAAGAAGAGATATATTCTCTTCTTACTTGCGTGAATTGTCATTTATTCCGGGTATTGAATTTATGCCGGAGCTTGAAGGAACTTTTTCTAACCGCTGGCTTACAGCCATGCTGCTTGATGAAAAGCAAACGGGAATTTCCTCATCCACTCTTATGCGGCTGCTGGCAGAAGCAAATATAGAGGCTCGGCCTGTATGGAAACCCCTTCATTTACAGCCATTGTTTGAGGGGACGTTATTTTACAGCCATGAAGAAATGAATGTTTCTGAATACCTTTTTCGGAATGGGCTTTGTCTTCCATCAGGATCAAATATGAAAGGTGAGAACTTTATGAGGGTGATTCAATTTATAAAGAAGGCGTTGAAGGTAAAAGTATAGAAGTTCATTCTGAAAAAAGAGGTTTTGATTTATGATTGGAAAAAAGATCGGCAGCATTAGAAGAAAAAAAGGACTGTCACTTACGGAACTTGCCCAGCGTGCAAACATATCTAAATCTTATCTGAGTAATATAGAGCGGGACTTGAATCAAAATCCTTCAATTAATATTGTAAAAAATATTGCAGAGGTTCTTGAAGTTGATTTTCAAGAATTAGTAGGTACGGATGTTAATTCCGAACATAAAGATGAGGAATGGGTTCATTTTGTACGTACTTTAAAGGAATCAGGAATTAAAAAAGAAGAAATTAAGGAATATGAAACGTTGATAGAGTTTATCAATTGGAAAAAACAGTCGGGGAAGTAAAAAATAAAAGAAGCAGGCGGTTTACATGACAAAGACAAAGGTAAGTGTCATTGTTCCCATTTATAAAGTAGAAAAGTATATTCATAGGTGTGTGGAAAGCATTATTGGACAGTCTTATTGGAATTTAGATATTATACTGGTGAATGATGGGTCGCCTGACCAGTGTGGGAGTATCATTGAGGAGTATGCAAAAAAAGACAGCCGAATTATCGTGGTCCATAAAGAAAACGGAGGTTTATCGGACGCCAGAAATGCTGGAATGGAATGTGTGACAGGGGACTATGTCATGTTTGTAGACAGTGATGACTGGATTGCAAACAATATGGTGGAGCAATTACTGAATATGATCATTTACTGCAGAGCTGATGTTGTACAATCGGCTTTTTATTATGCCTATAATGATTATTTGCTGTATGACAACCGCTGCTACTCAAAAGATGAATCTCCTATTCTTCACAGTAATCAATCCTTGATGCAGGAATTGCTGAAAAACGAAACAGTGAAAAATTTTGCTTGGGGGAAATTGTATAAAGCATCAATAATCAAAGACATTCCTTTTAAAAAGAATGTTTTATTTGAAGATGTATTTTGGGCTCATCAGGTGATGAAAAGAGTGAAAAATTTTGTCATTATGCATGAACCGCTTTATTACTATTATCAGAGAGAAAACAGCATTGTGTCTAATTATTCGCTTAAAAACTTAGACTTTCTTAAAGGATTGAAAGAACGACACACATTTATTGAACAACATTATAAAGAATTGGCAGATGACTCCTATCGGTCTATTTTAAAAGCGTGCTTGATTCACTACAATTTATTATTTTTAAATAAATCTCAGGATCAGTCAGGGCAATATAAAAATGCTATTAGGGATTATATTATGCAGCATTTTTCATTTTTTCAGGAAGCGGCAAAGTCGGATAAAGAATTAAGGAGGCAATTGGAATTATTTTCCATTCATCCTATGATAAATGTTGCTTTTCTGGGTGCACGAAAATTGGCCCGGCGATTAAAGTTGATTCCGACTGAAGAGGGTTTGGAAAAAGTCAATTTGAGAATCTGATTAAGAGGCGCAAGGAGCTTTTTAAATGGATATAATTAAAAAGTATGGTTGTTTACTTCTGGTTTATATATTTCATTTATTTCCAATCAAGAAGAACAAGGTTTTTCTTTATAGCTATTACGGCAGCCAATATGGATGCAATCCAAAATATATAACAGAGTATATTCTTCAGCAGACACCCAAGGGAAAATATGACCTTGTTTGGGCATTGAATGACTTGAAAAATAGTGATATAAGACATGGGATACGAAAAGTGAAAACCATGTCTATTCGGTATTTCTATGAAATGTGTACCGCAAAAGTAATTATTACTAATTTCAGAACTACAGATTTTTTTATAAAAAGAAAAAATCAATATTATATACAAACATGGCACAGCTCACTGCGGCTAAAGCGAATAGAAAAGGATGCAATAAAGTATCTGCCAAAGCAATATGTGGAGATGGCCAAAAAGGATTCCGGCAAATGCGATTTGTTGCTCTCGGGATGTGGTTACAGCACAGAAATTTTTAGAAGGTCTTTTTGGTATGATGGCGAGATTTTTACACATGGTACTCCTAGAAATGATGTGTTTTTTCAGAAAGGAATTGTAGATAAAGATAAATTGCTTTACCAATTAAATATTGAGCGGGGCACCAAGATTGTGCTTTATGCACCTACATACAGAAAAAATAATGATTTAACGGTTTACAACTTGGATTATAAAGCACTTGTCAAAGCTTTAAAAAAGAAGTTTGGCGGAAACTGGATATGTTTAATCAAGTTGCATCCTCATTTGCTGCCTTATTCCCAGCAGCTCAGATCTGCTGCTGGTGATGTCAAGGATGTAACAAGTTTTCATGATATTCAGCAACTATTATATATAACTGATTTTTTAATTACTGATTATTCATCACTTATGTTTGATTATTCTATAACTAATAAACCCTGTTATTTGTATGTCCCTGATGAAATGGAATACATGAAAAAGGAACGCGAATTATATTTTAAACTATCAGAAATCCCTTTCATTAAGGCATACAGCAATCAAGATCTTTCTGAAAAAATACAGCAGCTAGACTTGGTTCAATATCAAAAATCTCTCAAAAGCTTCCATCATCGGATAGGTTCATACGAAACTGGGAGAGCATGCGAAAAATTGTTAAACAGAATAGAGGAAATTTGCTTTGAAGAATCTGGGAGGGATACTGTTGAAGCAATATAAAATTGGTTATACCACAGGAGTGTTTGATCTGTTTCATGTCGGTCACTTAAATATTTTAAAGAATGCAAAAGAACAATGTGACTATCTTATTGTGGGTGTAAGCACGGATGAATTAGTTCAGAGTTATAAAAATAAACTGCCGGTTATTCCATTTCATGATCGTCTAGCGATTGTCGAAGGAATTAAATATGTAGATTTAGTGCTGCCTCAAATGAATAGAGACAAGTTTGCCGCATGGGAAGACCTGCAATTTCATGCTATGTTTGTTGGGGATGACTGGAAAGGTGATCCGCTTTTTAATGAAGCAGAAAAAAAGTTTAACGGTGTAGGTGTAGATATAGTGTATCTTCCCTATACAAAAAGAATTTCTTCTACACTGGTGAAGGAGAAAATCCGGCTTAAAGAAACGGTGCAGTCGTATGAAGCCAGCTATTAGCATTATTGTCCCTGTTCATAATGTGGAGTTGTATTTGGACAGTTGTTTAAAAAGCATTTTAGGTCAAACCCTGGAAGATTTTGAAGTCATTTTAATCAATAATGGCTCAACCGACAGCAGCGGTTTAATTTGTGATGCATATTCGCAGAAGGATAAGAGAGTAAAGGTTAAGCATTTGAATTTCGCTGGAGTCAGTGAGGCCAGAAATCTGGGTGTTGACCTAGCCCAGGGAGAATACATTGGGTTTGTAGATGCTGACGACAGAATTGAAAAAGACATGTATTATAATTTGCTAAAACTTTGCAGACAAACGGACAGTGATGTTGGTATTTGCCAATTAGGCAGAGAAATTGACGGTAAATTAATTAATGAGAAGCGCGATTCATTTGTGTTAGAACTGGAAAAGTTAGAAGCATTAAAAGAACTTTTTAAAGGAATATTATATAGATTTTCCCTATGTAATAAATTATTTAAGAAAAATTGCTTTCATCAAGTGAAATTTCCTGAAGGCAGAATACATGAAGATCTAGCCACAACCTATAAGCTTTTTTCAAACGCAAATAGAGCGGTATATACAAATGAGATCGGATATATCTACATTAAACGTACGGGGAGCATTTTAACGGCGGCATACAATGAGAGGCGGTTGGATGCTTTCATTGGATGGGATGAAATTTTGCAATACATGACGAAGCACTATCCGAGTATTTCCAAAGAATGTTTTTTAGGATTTGCTTATACATGTATAGATCATATGAACTATATAATCACTCAAGTTCATTCACCTATGGATCAAAAAAAGTATCTCTCTTTTATTCGATGTTATATAAGAAAGTACCTTTGGCAAATCTTAAAAAACAAAACTTTACCTCCTAAACAGCTTTATTTATTGACTGTGCTAAATGTTCATGTGGATGCTGCGGTTTTGTCCTTAAAGATAAAAAATAATTTATTAAGTGAAGGTTGAGTTTTTAGTTATTCAAGTGAAAGGTAATGTCAAAAGTTCTATGAAAACTCACTAGATTTCTATCAGTGGTTGGGTGGTTAACTCACGCAATCGCCCTTGACAAACACGCCAATGGTTTAGGTTGTGAATAACAAGGGCGAAGGGAA
>NZ_JBHUEO010000054.1:0-17141 GCF_042680885.1 Siminovitchia sediminis
TCCTCAACACGGACAAAAACAAAGTCAATGGTGGCGCACATACTGAAACCAATTAAACAATGTGTATTCTTGTCGTATTTTGATTATGTCCATTTTTAGGGGGCTTGACCACTGTCACTTGTCGAATGCGGGGCAAGCCTGTCACTTTTCCCTCCGTACAAGAACCCAGACCACGACCACCACCACTGCTGCCGCCGCGATTCCTCCCATGATTAACAGCCTGTTCCGCTCGGCACGCTCTTCTTTTCCTTTCACATAATGTCTCTCAAACATGGCAGCAGCCGCTTCATTTTCTGCCCACTCTTCAGGGATTGTCATTTTTTTACCGGCCTTTCCCTGCTGAAATGCTTCTTCCCTCAGAGGAGCTGCCTCCGTATTGGATTCGAATCCTTTTTTAAACCAATCTTCCTGTTTGGAACCTTCGTCGTATGTATCGGGTAATTCATAGGTTTCCTTCTTAAAAGCAGCGTCGAATCCTTCTTGAGTGACTTCTTCTTGTCTCTTTTTCAGGCCTTCCTGATACCCCTCTTCAAACGCCGCTTTTGCGTCATCAGAAAGATCTGCAGGGACTTCCATCTCCTCAACCTCGTATCCCTGTTTGTACCCTTTCTCCTTCATTTCTTCCTTCAACTGACTTAACCGTTCCTCTTCCCTTTCTTAAATCCATCCTCAAAGGCTTTTTTCGTCAAATCTGCATTGATATATGTAGAAGGAATGTTGATCTCTTCCTGTTTCAGCCCCTGCTGATATCCCTCTTCCTTTGCTTTCTCCGATAACTGAATGACATCGCGTGCCTTTTGGTAGCCTGATTTGTAGCCCTCATTCCAATGCTTGGACTTTGAAGAATCTCCCGATGGATTGTCGGTGAGCGTCTCGTCATTTTCAAAGTCTGCCATCGCCTGCTGGTACCCTGCATTGGATCCGGCATTCCGCTCGTTCTGCCGGGCCTCTTCCTCTTTTGCTTTTTGAACATCTGCACTTTTTTGTTTGCCTTCGTTATATCCATCGTCATAACCTTTTTTGTACCAGCTGTACTCCGCACTCGAATATCTCTGGAAGGCCGCATCATGGAAATCAACATACGGGCTGCCGTTCCTTCCATCCGATACCCCCTTCTGATAACCATCGTTGTACAGCTGCTTTGCATGAGCTTCCCACTCTTCCTGGCCGTTCGCTGCCGTATCCTTCACTGGGTCCACTACAAAACTCAAACAAAATAAAGCCGTAAACAAAAACAAAACTTTTTTCACATGATTCACTCCTTTTCCACAATTTACTAATGTACAGTATGAAAGAATGAAAGTCTAGTAAAAAAGATCTAGATCATTAGAGGGGTGTCATCGAATTTACATTTTATAAAAAATCCAAAAGAAATCATTATATAGAAGAAAAATAGATGGGCAGAGTTAAGTCTCGAGTACAAAAGGGCAGCCGGCTTTGCCGTCTCATTCATCGTCCTATCCGTCATACTCTGGGGATGCTCTATCATTCAATTAATATTTAAAGAGATAGGGGGGAAAATGCTTTCGCTTCACTTCATTCGACATTATTCAACAAATTCCGGGGCGTGCCTGTCACTTGTCGAATCAAAAAAAGAGCATCGATCGATGCTCCCGTTAAAATCGCTTTCAGAGTTCAGTTTTCTTCTTGCGCACTTTCGACATCATTCGGGGAATTTCGGGGAGTGACAGGCACCGCCCGAATCACCCGACTTCCTGTTTTCTTTCACAGTCAGTCCCCTGTTCTGCGTTATTGGCAACAGCTATGGTTTCGCTCCTCAATGATTTGATAAAGGAGACACACATTAGCAGAACGACGACCGAGAATGGCAGTCCCGCTACTGCAGATACGGTTTGCAATGGAGTTAATCCACCGCTGAGGAGCAATGCAATCGCCACTCCGGATATGACCGCTCCCCACATAATTTTACTTTTGTTGGATGGGTCAATCCTTTCCTCACTATACATTCCAAGCACATATACCGTAGAGTCAGCAGATGTAACGAAGAAGATGATGAGTGAAATAAATGTCATAAAGATCAGAACCGGGCTGTATGGGAACAATTGCAAGAAATAAAAGAGTGCCGTATCCATGTTTTCTAATATTCGGTTGGCCAACTCATTGTTTCCAAGGTTAACAATATTGTAGAGAGCGCTTCCTCCAATGGTTGAGTACCAAATCATCGTAGCCAAACTCGGAATGAGCACCGCTCCGAATATAAATTCCCTGATAGTCCGCCCCTTGGAAATTCTCGCGATAAATAGTCCAACAAAGACGCCAAAGCTGATGGCCCAGCCCCAGTAAAAGAAGTCCCAGCCGGCCTGCCATGTATAATCATTCAGAAACGGCTCCAAGTGAAAGCTCATGTTAATAAAATTCTGCATGTAATCGCCAGTCGAGCTGACAAGAATACCGATAATGTTACGTGTCGGTCCGGCGATAAAAATAAACATCATGATTGTCAGTGCTAAAATGATATTAATATTCGATAGCCACTTGATTCCACGCTTGATCCCAGTACTTGCAGAAATAATGAAAAGCACAGTGAGTATTAAAATAAGCAAAATCTGATTGACCGTATTGTTTTCCCATCCCCACACATAGTCAAATCCTGCTCCCATCTGCTTGACACCAAGCCCCAGGGAGGTTGTAATCCCGCTGATGACCGCAAAGATCGCAAGGATATTAATGAACTTTCCTAATGCACCAAAAGCCCTTTTCCCCAAAATCGGCTCCAGCGTTTCATTAATCAACGGCAAAGTGTTCTTCCTATATTGGAAGTACGCCATAATCAATCCGATAATAGCATAGGAAGCCCAACTGTGCAGTCCCCAGTGGAAAAAAGTGTACTGCATGGCGGTTTCCGCCGATTCCTTTGTTTCTCCCGTGCCAAATGGCGGATCGATATACATAAGCACAGGCTCCGCTACACCCCAGAAGAATAAACTGATGGCCAGACCTGCGCTGTACAGCATAGCGATCCAAGTGAAACGGTTAAATTCAGGTTTGTCTGTATCTTTCCCCAGCCGGATATTTCCGTACTTTGACAGAGCAACCCATAGGCAAATGACTACAAATGAAAAAGCAGCCAGCATATAATACCAACCAAAGTTCTCTCCAATAAAAGTATACAAAATATAGTTGGAAGCCTGCCCCAATGTGTCTGGGGCAAGGATTCCAAAGAGCACGAAGATCGAGGTTAAGACCAGTGCTCCAATCACCACAATATTTTTTCTCATAAAAACCTCCCTTTCTATGATTCATCCTCTTTGGTTGCGGGAATGACCCATTCATATCCGCGTTCTGTTGTTACATATTCCGGCCAGCGATAATCAATCGGCGGTTCATAATCGCAAAGAGGGGCTTCCCATTTGCTTCCGTTGATCCCTCCGCCCGTTCTTTCTTTGAACTCATCTTGCGCTTTCTTTAACAGTTCCGGCTGAGTCAGTAGATCAACAACAGTCATTCCGACTGTTTTAGATGCGCTTACAATCATCGGGTCGATACATTCGCGAATTCCTCCGAGAGCGTTCATCACCCATGTCGGGTAGGCATATCCCGGTTTAGGCGACTTCAACGCAGGCCTTCCAATATACAACCTGACCGTAGGTGCATGCCAGCAGTATTCTGTGTAATCATCCGATGTAAAATGCTGCTGCCAGGAAGGTAACGATTCCCTAAGCTTCTTTTCCGCTTCTTCAGGCTCAATCAGTTGCTCGATTTCATCTAAGAAAGGTTTTTCCATTGGTTCCAAACCAAGATTTTCCTGAATTTTTTGGGCTGCTTTAATCGCTTCTCCGTCAAAAACAGGAGCACCGGCAATTTTTAAGTTATTAAAAGTGGCCTCTGCCATCGTATGATTCGCCAATCCGGTCCTGGATTTCGTAATCCAGTCCCTCTTCCAGTTACAATGTCCCGCCTTTGCAGCGCTTTCGGCATTACGGTCTAAAACCTCCATGACCTTTTTAGCCATTTCAACGTTAGGGACACGGATAAAATAATAAATTTGGGCCATTTGCCCAGGAATATTATCTGCTGTCGCCTGGCCGGTGTTCAAAATCGTTTCGTTCATCGACCATCCCATTCCGTTGGAAAGCATATGCTCCCGATACATCTTGGAAAGGGTATACATATTGACAACTGCGTCGGTCGCGCCTGGTGCGCGGGCTTCCGCATGAGACGCCGGAATAGGCGAGTCTGATCCGGATGACAGCCAGGTTTGCGGTTCATCGCAGGTAAACGTATACATCGCAGAAAAGGCAACTGCACAATGAGTATCCCAGCGTGTCGTATTACATAATGGCAGCATATAGAATGGATGAAAGCTGATGGCTGCATCAAGATCATCATAATATCCTTTCGCTGCATGGATCGGCTTGGAACCCCTTAACTTCTCAGCCGGCTCTCCAAAAAATTTCAATGTTCCTTTGATATCGTACTTTTCCATGGCTGCTTTCGCCGCCAAAAAACCTCCTAGAGAACCAATACCCAAGGCGGAGTGAGGATCCGTATGGCCTCCGGCATATTTGCTCAAGCCGTCCCGCGGACGCTCTACCGTATCTGCCGCCTGGCTGTTGCCGGGAACCGCATCATACTCGGCATACCCGCCAATCACAGGTCCGTCCCCGTTTTTCCAAGTGGCGCAGAAAGCAGTGGGCATTCCACCGCTTCCTTCCTCCACCTCAAATCCCTGCTCTCTTAGCTGGTTGACATACCAAGCTGAGGACTTATACTCTCTCCAAGCAGTCTCTCCATAATGCCAGATCGTTTGATTCCAGTCGGAAAGATCACCTTTGTTCTGATCTACCCAATCCATTACCTGCTTTTTGCTCTCTGAAACCATTAGCTGCCCACCTCTTCACGCACATCTTGATTGACAAAAACTTTTTCTCCGGAAACCCAAGTTTCACAAACAGCCAGATCCTTTAATTCATGGACTTCTACTTTGTATGGGTCTTTTTCCAACACAACAAAATCTGCCAGCTTTCCTTCTTCAATGGAACCGATCATATCCTCTTTATGAATCGATTTGGCCGCTTCAATTGTGTATCCCTTAAGCGCTTCAGTCAGCGTAATACGATGCTCTGCTCCAACCACATTCCCCTGCAGCGTCTCACGCGTAACCGCCGCATACACAGCAAGAATCGGATGTGGCGGGGCTACCGGCGCATCAGATGAAAGCACGATCGGGATATTTTTTTCTTTAAACCAGCCATACGGAGAATAGTTATTACCATGATCACCGACTGCACGGACAACTCCTTCTCCAAATTGGTAAACGTGCTGCGGCTGTGGAACAGGCCAGATATCAAGGTCTGCGATATCCTGAATTTGATCCTTGCTTGGCAAGCCGCAATGTTCAATACGATGCCTTACATCTTCTCTATGCAGCTGCTTCTGTGATTCTCTTACACTATCAATCACCAGCTGAATCGCACCGTCACCCTGCGCATGGGTAATCGTTTGAAACCCTTGCTTATGTGCTTTGACAAACATCTCTTGAAACTCCTCAGGTTCGTGGTATAAATATCCTTGCGTCCGCTTGCTGTCCGAATAACCGGAAGAAAGGTAGGCCGTTCCAGAATTCAAAGAGCCGTCTGCGTAAAATTTGATTGAACCGATAGTGAGCTGTTCATCACCGAAACCTGACCGGAAACCAAGGTCAATCAGCTGATCTAAATAGGTAGATAGGAACGACATCACAATACGCATTTTCAGCAGGCCATTTTCCCGGGAACTTTCAAATGTTTCCAATTCCTGCTTTGTCACCTGCGGATCGTTAATCGTGGTCACCCCGGCTTTAAGACACTGTTCCTGCCCTACTTTGACAAGCGTCAACAAATTATCAGGAGTATCCGGCATATGAATGTTTGGTCCATTATTGCCGATCACCACACCGGCCTTTTTGGCAAAAAAGTCGTTCGCGCTGTCATACAGCTGTCCATTCGGCACACCGTTTTCATCTCTTCCAATAGCTCCGCCTTCCGGATCTTCCGTATGTTCATCTACACCCAATTGTTCAAGAAAATAATGATTGACGACATTGGAATGCCCGCTGACATGCATGATTTGTACAGGAAATTCCGTTGTCACACGGTCTAAATCATCCGCAGTGGGATAACGTTTTTCCACAAGATTTCTTTGGTCGAATCCAAATCCGCGGATAATCCCGCCATCTTTCATTGTATCTGTATATTTAGAAAGCTCCGCTACAATATCATCGATGCTTTTTACTTTCGGATAGCTGAGATCCACCCATGTATGGCACATGCCAAGCATCATCAGATGGGCATGGGGATCAATGAAACCAGGCATCAGGCAGCGGCCCTCTAAATTGATTTTCTCTACAGGATGTCCTGAAACCGCTGCTTCACACGATTCCAACGACCCCGTACAGATAATTTGGTCTCCGCGAACTGCTACCGCTTCCACTTTTTCTCGTTGGTCCATCGTTAAAATCGTTCCGCCATAAAATATTTTATATTGTTCTTTCATTCGTCAGTCCTCCCTAGGTGTTCAAAATCAATTGAATGGCTTTCCCTGTTATATATTGCAAATAACGTGCCAATCCAAAAAACGCCTCAACCCGGGGAATTCTTTTTATCATACCTTACTTTTTATTCAAGTTTGTATAGAAATTAGTGGAAACTTTGACAGATAAGGGTTTCCTGCCTATACACAATTGTATAGGCCTATACGGTGATGTATAATTACTATAAGTAAATCTCGGAGGTAAAAAGTCATGCTATTCGAAATTGGAGAACGGTGGGAGGAAATAGTTGACAGCCTTTACACCGATGTGATTATCACAGACCAACATGGCGTCATTGTGTATGCCAATGACTCTACAGAGTACTGGTTTAATATGAAGAAAGAAGAGATCATCGGAAAGAGCGTATTTGAATTAGAAAAGAAAAAAGTTTTTTACCCGTCGATTGCCAGATTAGTGCTGGAAAGCGGACAGAAACAAACAACAGTCCAGCAAACGAGAAAAGATAAAAAGCTGTTGGTGACCGGGAACATCATCTATGACAACCAGCAAAACATTGAGTATATCGTCTGCTATTCGCAGGACATTACAGAAATAGAAAAATTGAAAACGTATATTAAGAGAGTCGAAAACGAACTGGAGAGCGTCAGGAAAGAGCTGCAATACTACCAGGAGCTTCAGAAAGAGGACTCCCGCCTCATTGCCAAAAGCCCTAAAATGCAGCAAGTATTGTCCATCATGGACCGGGTGGCAGATACGGATGCAACCGTGCTGCTTACCGGGGAATCGGGAGTAGGAAAAAGCCTTTTGGCCGAGCAGCTTCATAAAAAGAGTCATAGAAAGGGAGATTTTGTAGCCATCAACTGCAGCAGCATCCCAGAATCTTTAATCGAATCTGAGCTGTTCGGATATAAGCCGGGAGCTTTCACAGGCGCAAGTCAAAAAGGGAAAATAGGACTGGTTGAAAAAGCCCACAATGGCACCTTATTTCTGGATGAAATTGGCGAGTTGCCGGTGAATGTTCAGGCAAAACTATTGATGCTCATCCAGGAAAAGACTTTTTATCGGATAGGCGATTCTCAGCCGAGAGAGGTAAACTTTCGTCTTGTAGCCGCAACCAACGTCAATCTCGAAGAACGAATCAAAGAAGGGGGATTCCGAGAGGACCTCTACTTCAGGCTGTCCGTGATTCATATTCCCATCCCGCCTTTAAGAGAAAGACAGGAAGACCTATTGAATCTGATCATGAGTCTCTCTGAAAAATTCAACAAACAATATAACAGAGAAAAAGAATGGACGCGTGAAGCAATCAACAGCCTGCTTCTCTACCATTGGCCTGGCAACGTCCGCGAGCTTTCTAATATCATAGAAAGATTGGTATTGACCGTTGAAGAAAGCGTCATTACGCCCGAACATCTGCCTGACAATATTCAAACAATCAATATAGCCAATCCGATACAAGACATTGGCCATAAATCCCTCCAAGAGATCATAGAAAAAACAGAAATTCAAATATTGCAAGAGGCCCGTGAAAAATATGGCAGCACTACCAGAATGGCTAAATTCCTGAAGGTCAGCCAGCCAACGATTGTCAGGAAGCTGAAGAAGTATGGGTTATAAGCCCCTCTGCCGTTTCTTTATAGTGATTCTCTTCTTAAGAGAGGAACTGGCTAAATAATTCTACACATACACCGAAATCCGAACTTTGATTTAAGTATCTTAAAGTTACTTGAATCTGTTCGGATTTTGTGTTTGTAACATTTGATTATTCGTCTTTAGGCTAAAGCCCCCTGTATCTTATATGTGGACTCCTCAAATAAAAGCTCCTTATTCGTGCTCTAATTCGACAAAATCCAACAAATTCCGGGGCGTGTCTGTCACTTGTCGAAATAAAAAACCGTTGACTTTCTGAATATTAATATGTATTCTAGATTATATACAGTTCAGAATATAGTTAAGAGTACAAAATGAAGGGGATGCATATGAAAAAAGGCTTAGATTATAAGATCTATCACATGATTAAAAAAGCAATTATCAACCGTGATTTAGCACCGGGCACCAAGCTTTCAGAAGAAACGCTGGCCAAAACTTTAAATGTCAGCCGCACTCCTATACGCTCAGCATTACAAAGGCTCTCCTATGAAATGTATGTAAAAATTATTCCAAGGAAAGGGGCTTTTGTAAACCAGCCAAAACCGAAAGAGGTTGAGGATGTCTTTGAAATGAGGATCTTGCTGGAAGATTATGCGGTGATCAAAGCTTGCCAGAACTTCGCAAAGTTTAAAACCACCTTTCAAACGATCGAAGAGCTCATTAACAGCGAAATAAAAGCATATCAAGCCAATAACTTAGATGAAGTATTAGAAAATGTATTTGATATCCACATAGAAATTGCCAAGCTTTCGAAGAACGATATGTTGATTAATCAGCTGCGCGAGTTAATCTCCCTCACAAACATTTACCTGGCCTTTTACAGTGATGTAAACCTTAACAATCCTGAATCACCGAGGGAGCACTTAGAAATTATAGAAGCAATTAAAGTAAATGATGTGGATCTTGCTCGGAAGTTAATGAGAGCTCATATCAACGGCGTTATTTCCCGTTTGAATTTCGATAAAATCGGACAAAACGACATTGATGTGGACCAAGTCTTTTCGAAATACAACTGACAGCAAGAAGGAACAAGGAGGTCATGAATGTGAGTAATTCTCTGTTTAATCCTTTATATTATCCCTATCCATCGCAGCGGACGGTGACCTATGCCAAAAATGGCATGGTGGCAACTTCTCAGCCACTGGCTGCTCAAGCAGGATTAGACACCCTAAAAAAAGGCGGCAATGCCGTTGATGCCGCTATTGCTGCAGCAGCTTGCTTAACCGTAGTAGAACCTACATCTAATGGTATCGGCGGGGATGCTTTTGCGATCGTTTGGATGGACGGTAAACTTCACGGCTTGAATTCCAGTGGTCCGGCGCCCAAAAGACTTTCAGCCGATCTTTTAAAAGCCAATGGATTTGACCAAATGCCCCGCCACGGCTGGGAACCCGTCACCGTCCCAGGAGCTCCGGCTGCATGGGCTGAACTATCCAAAAAATTTGGGAACCTTCCTTTCGAAGAGGTTTTACAACCTGCCATTACATATGCAGAGGAAGGTTTTCCTATCTCACCGATTACGGGTTACTTTTGGGACAAATCCTTTAAGGAGTTTCAAGGACAGTTAAAAAACCCATTATTTGAGCATTGGTTCTCTCTGTTTGCCACAAAAAACAGCGCTCCAAAGGTTGGAGAAATGTGGAAGTCACCATCCCATGCGGACACACTCCGCTCCATTGCCCGAACACATGCAGAATCTTTTTATCGAGGTGAATTAGCCGCCAAATTGGATGCGTTTTCAAATGCGACTGGCGGATACATTCGGGCAGATGATTTAGCTGACTACTATCCGGAGTGGGTCGAACCCATTGGTATCAATTACAAAGGATATGATATATGGGAGCTCCCTCCTAATGGACAAGGGCTGGTCGCACTTCTAGCCTTAAATATTCTGAAAGGGTTTGACTTTACAGAGAGAGAAACTCCCGAAACGTATCACAAACAAATTGAGTCTTTAAAGCTTGCTTTTGCTGATGGAAAAGCACTGATTAGCGATCCATCAGAAATGACCGCCGATCTGGGTGAACTGCTGTCAGACGCTTATGCACAAAAACGGAGAAGACTAATCGGTTCAACTGCCTTATGGCCAGAAGCAGAAAAACCTGTTGAAAGCGGTACTGTGTATTTAGCTGCAGCAGATCAAGAGGGTAACATGGTTTCTTTTATCCAAAGTAATTATAACGATTTCGGATCTGCTGTTGTGGTACCGGGTACCGGCATTAACTTACAAAATAGAGGGCATAATTTCTCTCTGGATCCTAACCATGTCAATTATTTAAAGCCTGAAAAAAGAACCTATCACACAATTATTCCTGGATTTATTACAAAAGAAGGCAAAGCATTTAGTGCTTTTGGAGTCATGGGCGGATTTATGCAGCCACAGGGGCATCTGCAAGTCATTTCCAATATGATTGACTTTCATATGAATCCGCAAGCAGCCCTTGATGCCCCCCGCTGGCACTGGTCAGGAGACAAGTCGATACACATAGAGCATGGGGTCGCTCCTCATATTGGCAAAGAATTAGATGCGAAAGGTCATGATGTTACAGTCGAGATCAATCCTAAATGTTTTGGACGCGGTCAAATCATTATAAAAGACCCTGAGACCTCTGTTTGGATAGGCGGAACCGATCACCGAACAGATGGAACGATCGCGGCATGGTAATGCCTTCGAGAATTATATCTAAACATTTAGATCCTGTCCGTACCTTTCCTATTTCAAAAAGGATGGCGGCAATCCGGGTGTCATGGAGTAACTGACGTAAGGCTCCTAATCCCTTTGCTATCCTTGCTTTGAAATTTTCAAAAGTACCATCATATAACTACTATTGATTAACTAATCACGACTGCACCAAGTCTATTACATCCTAAACCAACTAATACTCACTTCTCTTATGTGAATAGCCAGAAAAAGGGATGAAGCAGTATGAATGATTAACCTACTTTTGTAGCGTCCCAATACAGTTTTGTCAAGATCCCTATAAAAATATAAAGACCTCCATGTTACGAGCAGAAGCGGAAATTTATTTTATGGGAATTTTATCTATAAGGAGGAAAAGCAATGCCAAAACAGCCACAATGGTCTTCAAGGCTAGCATTAATATTTGCTTCCATTGCTCTTATTGTAGGTACAGGAGTTATTTGGAGGTTTCCAAGAAATTTAGCGGAACATGGCGGATCGTTTCTCATCGGTTGGGCAATCTTTCTATTTTTGTGGTCTATCCCCATGATTATGATCGAAATGGTCATAGGAAGAAAAACAAGAATGGGTACTGCAGGTTCTTTCAGAGACTTCGTTCATGAGAAGTATACGTGGATGGGTACCGTCATCTTTTGGGTGGCCGCATTCGCCACTTTTTACACGTCAGTTGTAACTGGCTGGACTTTAAAATATTTATTCTTGGCTTTTCAAGGCACTTTTAAAGAGGGAGTGGATACCCGGATTATATGGGATACCTTTTCTACCAATTCGGGTGAAATGATTATTTTTCATATACTTGTCTCCATTTTCTCAGGAGTCGTACTATATTTAGGTATAAATAAAGGAGTAGAAAGAGCCAACCAAATTATGGTCCCTACCCTGTTCCTCACGTTAATCTTTACAACCATTTATACATTATCTATGGATGGTGCATTAGAAGGGATCCAATATATGTTTACTCCTGAGTGGGACAAGTTAACGAATGCTGAAACTTGGTTGGCGGCCCTTTCACAATCAGCATGGTCCACTGGAGCAGGTTGGGGGATATTTGCTACCTATGCTATTTACACCAAAAAGAAAGAGGATATTGCACAGAATACGTTAACAGCTACTTTTGGGAATAATTCTACTGAATTATTAGCAGGCTTGACCATTATACCAGCAATATTCGTCTTGTCTCCTTCTCAAGCGTACCTGGACGAAGCGCTTGGATCCGATAACTACGGCATGATTTTTGTTTATGTAGCTGAGTTGTTTACAACCATGACTGGTGGCTTCTTTATTTCAATCGTCTTCTTTACTGCCTTGGCCCTTGCAGCAATCAGCTCCTTAATTGGATTATTCGTTTTCCTTGTAAGAAACATCGAAGATTACGGTGTACCATACAAAAAAGCAGTTATTATGACGGTGGTTGTAACCGCTGTCTTAGGAATTCCATCCGCTCTTAGTCTCGACTTTTTAGGAAATCAAGATTTTGTTTGGGGGCTGGGGTTAATCATTAATGCCATCTTCTACCTCTTTGCCGCTTATCAATACGGTATAGAAAAAATCAGGAATGAGATTAACGAAGTAAGTGATATCAAGGTAGGACGATGGTACACCTGGATTGTCAAATATTGTATGCCTATTATAGCAGTCGTCTTTTTCGGATGGTGGATCTATCAATCTATTGTTTGGTACCCAAACAATTGGTGGTCACCAATAGAAGTCTTTAGCTTTGGTTCTTTCTTCGTTCAGGTTGGAGCAGTCGTCCTCGTTTCTATCCTGTTCAATGGGTGGGTTAAACGCACTACGCGTAAAGCCAATCTAGAAGATCATTCCGAAAATAAGGATCAGGAGGTTATATAGATGGAGCCTATTACAATTATTATGATGGTTCTCTTTCTAAGTACATTTTGGGGAGGATTCGCATTCCTGTTAATTAAATCAATTATTAATGATAAAAAGAAAAACGCCTAATGGTTTAATCATCAATAAAACATTAAATATATGGAGGTTTTATCATGAAAAACAAAAAAGAAGTACTCATTGATCTATCCCACACTTTAGAAACTTACGGAGACAATCCTTATCAACAATTAGGAGAGAATGCCCGCACTCTCATTGGAACCTTCGCCACCTATGAAGCAAATGGATTCTATGAATGTGCACTCTATATCGGTGACCATGCTGGAACACATATGGATGCCACCAAACATTTTAATCCAGACGGATTATATACAGACGAAGTTCCGTTGGAGGCATTTTACGGAGAGGCCTGTATTTTAGACTTGACCCACATGAAAGCGCATGCCGATGTCACGATTGATGATATTCAAGAAGCCGCTGCGAAAGCAGAAGTGAATTTAGAGGATTATCATATTGTTCTGCTAAAAACTGGCCGAGATAAACTGTATGGTACCCCTGAATACTTTAAGGACCTGCTTAATATTCTGCCTGAAACCATTGAATGGATGATTCAGCAAGGAATGGTCACCCTTGGGGTAGATATGGTGACCATTGAACTGGACCGATATATTTATGATCCAGATTCCGACCTGGAACCCAACGCTCCCGAACGCTATCCTGCTCACTGCCTGATGCAAAAATATGAGTGGTACATGATTGAAAACATGGCGAACTTGGATAAAATTCCTGGCAGCACATGTAAATTCACTGGCTTCCCTATCAAAATTGGCAAAGGAAGTGGAGGTCCCATGAGAGCCGTAGCCATCATAGAGGAATAATAGAGAGGATATGGATGAGAAGGGCTATCTTGGATGGCCCTTTTTTCTTTAGTTTCATTTCCTATCGAACTTCTCGGACACGCACGAGGTGACCTTCTCCCGCATAGTCACCCACATAAGTCTCCCCCCTCAACTCCGGAAAAATTGTTACTGAACGATTGGCTTGGGTAAATAAAAAATATGCTATAGAAAAAGTGCAAAAGTACTAGTCAAGCAGACAAATCACACAAAATCCTTATAGCCAGGAGGAGATATTTTGAAAAAGTTCAATCGTATGATCATCGACCAAGATGAATACCCGAGCAGAGGTGCGTATCTAGAAATAAATGATGGACTAGAGGTAGAATTGGCCAATCATTCCATATCAGAACACCTAATAAGATTGATGCATGAAAGAACCTTCATCCAGTCCATCCGCTTTCAAGGAGGAGATGCGGATGATGTATATGAAGGTGAATTTATGATCACCAGGACCGACGGCAATACTATCACATTGAAAAAAGTATAAAAGTCTTAAACTTCCAATGTGAACACTATTTTACAGAACAAGTCCCGCTCCATGCCCGAAAAGGCGATCCGTTCACTGGATCGCCCTCCTCCTCCACATTTTCGGCTGCTTCGGCACTTTCGAAAATATCCGACAAATTCCGGGGCGTGCCTGTCACTTGTCGAATTCTATCCCCTTCTCCCTTTTAATTTCTCCGCATTCATCATTTATTTTTATTAATAAACCATATCTTCGATTCATGCCTTTCAATATCCATATATTTCTAACCCAATTAAATTTCAAATTAGTACCCTCTAAACACTTTAGTAATAAGTACTGAATCCCCTAAATACAATATAAACAATGTGAAAAAAAAGGAGGTGGCTGTCCACACTGTAGATCGTGCCATATGAAAACCAAGAGCTTTTAATGAAAGGATGATGTGTATGCCACAAGTCCATTTGGTTGATATTTTCATTGTGTTTGCTTTTTTCATCTCCATTATTGTGGTAACAGCTATTTTAAGTAAAAGGGTAACCCAAAAAGGGATTGAAGAGTTCTCTGTATCCTCCAAAAGCCTAAAGCTTTTTCCATTAATTTGTTCTGTTGCTGCCAGTCATATTGGTTCTGGTCTATCCTTAGGCTTGATTGGCATGATGTATTTAGAAGGTGTACAAGTTATCTGGATTGCGCTTGGGCACTTTACAGGCGCACTTTTATATACTTTGGTTTTAGGAAAAAAAATAAGAAAAAGAGCAGATGCATCAGGATGGGGAATTACAAAAGGAGACTTACTAGAGGAACATTATGGAAAAAAGGGACGACTTTTATTCGGTGGGATTGCAGCCTGGGAAAGAATCGCCGTTACAAGCGGTCAGCTTGTAGCAGCCGGGGTTCTCTTATCTACTATGCTTGCACAGTTTAACATCAACCTCACTACAGCTACTATTATTGTAGGTGCACTTGTGATAATTAATGTAAGCTTTGGTGGGCTGTCAGCCGTCATCTGGGCAGACGTCATTCAAATGTTTATTATGGTGTTGGGTATAGGGATCTTGCTCCCTATTATTCTTACAGCCAAGCTGGAACCTGGAACACTTTTGGCAGCTTCGGAGCCCGGTTTTTATAATCTTGCACCGACTAATATGGTTGTGTTGGGTACTGCAGCAGCATGGTTTACATCAGCGCTAGCCAATCAAACCGTTTGGTCACGGATTGTTTCCGCCAAGAACGCCAAAACTGCTGTCCAGGCAAACGTGATCGGTTCGATTGTAGGAATCGTGTGGGGGCTTATAATGGTGTACATCACTTTTACCATTAAAGCGATTTACCCAAACATTCAAGGAAATCCCGATGCCTTCCTATTAAATACCATTCTTGACGGTTTTCCAATCGTTATCATTGGGCTTATTATGGCCGCACTTTTAGCCAATATCCTTTCAACCACCAATACTGTTTTACTTCACGCGGTTATGAATATCACTCACGATTTATATTCCAGAACATTTAAAAGAAATGCTACCAATGAAGAGATACTACGGTTTGCTAAAATCTCCACACCGATTATTGGTATAGCCCCAGCGATTCTTGGTATCTTTATACCTAAAATTATTGAGGTTCAAAATTTAGGATACAACTTCTATGGCGCGGCAATCACTGCTCCATTTTGGGCATCTATGCTATTTCCTAATAAAATCACTCCAACTGCAGGCTTCTCAGCTATGGTCGTTGGCGGATCTGTAAGTCTTTTCTTCTATTTTACAAATCTCACCATGATACCAAATGCTATTTTGGGAGTCATTGCTTCTTTTGCCACATTGCTCATCGTCAGTCATTTTACGAAAGGAAAGAAAGCTTTAAACTCTGCAAAATAAAGGAGAGGAATAATTTTGTTTAATGGAAAAAAATTGATCGACTTAACGTTAGAGCTTGCAGATGGAGAACGTTCTTGGGATATCCATCCCAAAGTAGTGTTAATGGATTACCATACTTGGGAATTAAACAAATATCGGTATGAGGGAGACTGCAACGGATTTTCAACAAAATTAATGACTATGACGGATCATACGGGAACTCATGTTGATGCTCAAAAACATTTTTTTCCTGAAGGTCATTCAATAGAAACATATCCTCCGGAAAAGTTTATGGGAGAAGCCATTTATTTGGATGTGAGCCAAAGGGATATTGAAAAGCCAATTTCTTCGAAAGATTTAGAGACAGCTTTAAAGAAAACCGATGAAAGATTGAAAGAAAATGACATTCTTATCCTCAAAGCCTGGCCTTATAGCCGAGACCATGAGAGATTTTCAACAGCACCTGGCCTGACGAGTGACGCAGCCGACTGGATCATTGAAAACAAATGTAAAATGTTTGCTACAGATCTACCTACAGTTGATTTTCAAGATATGTCCAGGCCTGTGCATGTAAATTTATTAAAAAATAATATTTTAATTATTGAAAATCTCGTTAATTTGGATAAGATTCAACAAAGCAGATTCCACTTTATTGGATTGCCTATGAAATTAAGAGAAGCTACAGGTTCTCCTATTCGGGCGATTGCATTGCTAGACTAGATAAATGCCTAAGTCCCGCCAACTGTTGGTGGGACTTACAGTTTGGTGATTGGAACAATAATGCTACAACAACGAGGGCCTCCAAAGCTCTTCCCTCCTGCTTTCAATCCTAACTGTCGTCCATTTGACAAATTCCGGGGCGTGCCTGTGGTTGACCCCCTTATAATGGACACATGGTTTATACTGAAATACGACATAACGCAATTTTCCCGGAGGTAAGTGAATGATGTCAAAACAAAGAAACAGCCACCATAGTGTCGAAACTAAACTAAAAACCGTCCTGGATGTACTTGAGAACGGAACACCGGTCGCTTCGGCTGCGAAACAGCTGGGTGTGCACCGGGACACAGTTTATAACTGGTTAAACGCCTATAAGAAAGACGGTGAAGCGGGACTTGCATCTTCTCGTTCCGTCAGGCAGCCTGCCACTTCAGGGGTTGCTAAAGAGAACCGTGAATTAAAGAAAAGACTCAAAGAAAAAGAAACAGAGATTGAGATCTTAAAAAAGTTC
>NZ_JBHUEO010000055.1:0-24353 GCF_042680885.1 Siminovitchia sediminis
ACAGGTCTAGGTGGATGGGAATCTTTTTCTTAAAAATAAAAACACAAAAATCTAGATACAAGTCGTCTAAATGTAAAATAAAAAAGCCTGTAGAGAAAAAAACATATACTTTCTCTACAAGCTGAAAACCGCTGAACATCAGCGGTTTTTTCCCAATTTCTATGAAAGCATATTCCATCCAAGCGGTAATCTTAATCCCAGGAAAAAAGTGATAGCCAAGACGATAATCAAAACCGTCCACAGAAGACCTGTATTCCTTCCTTTCGCCCCTCTGACAAGTACCATTTCCATCATCACAATGACAATCACACCGCCCAGGAATTTTAATCCATATAATGCGGGGTTGAAGCCTTGATGCCTGGAAAAAAGCAAGACTCCGGTTAAAATAATGAGCAAATAAAAAACTCGAAGAATCATATGGGTAATTTTTGCACCCTTTTGATTGCCGCCTTTCCGCAAAATCAATACAACTGCAAATAAAATAAGGGCAACAACCCATGTCGTAATATGGGCATGCGTCGAATCAAACATGTTATTCCCTCCTGAATTAAACATAGTTTCTTTTCCTTTTTATTTATCATCTTATCATACAGCGAAGCTTAGCAAGAAATGGATATCCTGTTATTGGACCGGATTCTTCAATTTTCCAATGCCTTCAATAGTAATTTCGATTTCATCCCCGCTTTTAAGTAAACGGGGAGGCTGAAATCCTTTTCCTACTCCAGACGGAGTGCCAGTCGCGATAATATCCCCCGGTTCTAAAGTCATCCCCTTTGATAAGGTAGAAATAATTTCCTCTGTGGGGAAAATAAAATGCCTCGTATTGGAATTTTGCCTGATTTCCCCATTCACTTTCGTTTGTATATCGAGTTCATTCGGATTGGCTATTGCTGAGCGGTGAACGATCCAGGGTCCCATTGGACAAGTGGTATCCAGACTTTTTCCCAGGAAAAACTGTTTATGTTTTCTTTGAAGATCACGGGCAGTCACATCATTTATAATGGTATAACCGAACACGTAATCAAGCGCTCTGTCCATCGGAATCGATTTTCCTTGTTTTCCGATCACAATGGCCAATTCACCTTCATAGTCTAATTCATCTGTTACATCTGCATGCAGGTCCACTGTCTCTTCATGGCCAATGACAGCAGTGGGTGCTTTTGTAAAGATTAAAATGTCTTCAGGGATATCCGCTTCACTTCCCATTTCAATGACATGGTCCCGATAATTCTTTCCGACACACATAATATTCTTTTTCGGGCGTGAGATGGGGGCCCTAAAAGTTACGCTGTCCAGCGGCAGCAAAAATTCATCTTTTTTATTTTGAGACGCCCACTCCAGCAGACTCTTGATCTGGTCATAAAACGATTCTCCACTCTCAATCCCCGCAAGAATGGAAGAGGGTATATCCTGTCTCGCTTCTATCGCCAGACCTGGTATATCCCAAACTTTGCTCACTTTCTCATCTACTACTCCGTATGTTTTTTTTCCATCCGCTTTAAAGCTCATGATTTTCATGTTGAGCACCTCTTCTTTTATTTTTTCCGTATGTAAGAAATCTCCAAAACTTTTCAATCGGTCCCTGTTCAAACTTGGACAGCCACAAGACTGCGAGAATTACCTGAATCACGTAAATGGCAACCGCCAGCCAATTTCCGGAAACTATTGAAATTTTTCCGTATAGCCCTAACCCATAAGGATAAAAAACTAATGTTCCTATGACAGACTGCGTGATATAGATCGTGAGAGACATCCGGCCGGCTGCACCGATTGGGTTCAGCAGGTTTGCAGCTTTTGAATGACTCATGACGAGTACAAGGAAGGCAATATATGCCATGCCAAGGATTGGACCACCCAGCGCATCCTGTATGTATTGGTAGCTCATAGACAATCCGGCCATAAATGGCAGCATTTTGAAAGCAAGTCCCACCGGAAGAGAAATGAGTAAAATAATGAGCCACTTCTTCCTTTGAACCGCTGCCTTCTCCAGCCACAGCATCTTTGCGGCGCCGGCCCCTATCATCATCATCGGTAAAATTAAAAAAAGGTAGATGATCAATCCGCCGGATCCATTGCCTACTTTCCAATCAGCTATTCTCTGTGCAGTGATTTCCCAATAAGATCCGCTTGAATACACAACTTCAGCCTGTTTCAGTCCCATAATGTCAATATAGTCTGAAAGTGAAGCCGTATCCATCATGGCCGCTAATACAAGCAAACCCGATAAAAACAGCTGAGGAAGCAAATAAAGGATCCATCCCAAGCCCATCAGCCAGGGGCCTGATAAACGCAAAAATAAAAGCAGAATCATTCCTACCACTGCATAAGTAATCAGGATATCCCCATACCAAATCAAAAAGGCATGGATGATCCCAAAAACGAGCAAAACAGACAATCGCCTGATGCTGATTGTCCAAAAGGAATTTCCTCTTGTAGCTGAACGTCTTTGCATAATGACAAGTCCATAGCCGAACATCATCGCAAAGATGGGATAGAAACTTCCCTGAACAAAAATATCGAGCCATGTATATGCTGTCACGTCACCGTATTCCCAATATTCATACGGATTATAATAACCGTACGGAGAATGAAATCCGATCATGTTCACAAGAAGGATGCCAAGAAGGGAGAATCCCCTTAATACATCCAGTGCCTGAATTCTTTCCGTATCCGGAACAGGACTCATCTGTTTATGTACCATTTGTTCATTTCAGGCCTTTACAAGACCTGCACCTCCTTCATGACCTGTCATATTTATTTATACCATATACCATCATCGTATAAGTTTGTATAACAAACTACAATCATTATTACTCAAGCGAATAAAATTTTCATCAATTAGACTTACTTGGGGTCCGTATCACAAATTTCATTCTATTTCATAAAATACCATGTGTTGATTAAATGGAAAAATGGAAGGAAGTGAGCGGTATTGCCTGGGTTTGTAGGTGCCGTTCAAGTTGTGAATGTAAGCTCGGCAGGAATAGTCAATATTGGCGATGTATTCCAAATCCATCCGATTACCTATGCCAAAACATTCTCTGGTGCCGGATCCTTTAATACTGGAGAAAGCATTAAAGTTTCGAATCATCTTTCATCTACCAACAGTTTTGACCGTGACGTTTGGGATCAAGGGTTCTTATTAAACTTATAAAGAAAAAGCCTTGGGAGGCAGACAATGATTATAAATGTTAACCAAACCATTCAAATACAAATGATAAAGATCGGAGGGATTACTAACTCTTCCGTACTTCAAATTGGAACTTCAGGAGTGATTACCCCTTCTTCTCATTTATATAATACCGGCGGCTATTCCGAACCTGCCCCTCCAGCAACAGCCGGTGTCGGCGAAGGGACGGTCAGTCTCGTTCCCTTCCATTAAAAGCAGAAAGAGGGTGGAGCACAGCATGCAAACTTACACGATACACCAGTTATATGCTTTTTTGGAAAGTCAGCAGAAGGAGATTGCTCGATTAAAAAGATCATTGCATGATTTATCAATTGAACTAAAGCAACTAAAGGAAAAGCCATCAGTGACTGTCGAAAGGCTTGAATACAAATTTGACCAGCTGAAGGTGGAGACATTGGAAGGAACATTAAATATTGGTATCAATCCTTCCGATTTAAATGACATTGAAGATTTATCCATTCCCGAAAACTCTCAAACAAATATTGCTGTACGCCATCCTGAATTATATGAAAGGACATTAAAAAAACTGCATCATTATATTGATCATGAGTTAGAAACTATAATAAAAAACGCTGAGAGTCAAAAAGTAAAATCACTGGATGAACCTTATATTCAAATGATCAAGGAAGACATTCGCAAACAAGTTCCTGCCAGAATTGATCATTATCTAAAATTATTCAGCTCACACGTCAGGAGTGAAGAAATAAAGGAAGAGCTTTTTGATAAAGTTTACCAAACCTTGCTGGCGGATATGAACAGAGCCATCAACGAATTCCTGTCCAAAATGCCGCAACATGAAGGAGGTACGGATCTTAATGGAGCTGAACGTAGTGAACCGTGATATTTGTGTAGGAGATATTCGGGTGGTGGGGGTAACCACATCCTCTATACTTTTGGTTGGGGACGCAAATACCATTCAGTTGGCATCCGTATTTGATACACCGCCAGAGTCATTGATTATCGGGCCTTTTGTTCCACTTTCCACTTAAAAAAGGAGTTGGCAGAATGTCACTGAGAAATTCCCTTGTAGAAGTAATAGCTGTAAAAAGCCTGGAATTCTCCTCTATTGTTGAAGTGGGAGACACAGTGCATACAAATGCTCGTTCTAATGCATTGGCTGTTCAAAGAAATAAAGAACTTTTTTTTACTGATGAAGGGAACTTCCAAAGTTTTGATACATTTTCTAAACCTGTTCTGATACCAGGTCTTCCCCGTATAATCCCTTCTACAGTTAAATACAATGAGTGTTCTGATATCAAGGTCGGAAAGATTCATATTATTGGGATCTCCTCTTCAGCCGTCATTCAAGTCGGTGCGGCAAATCATATAGAGACTGAAGCAAGAGTTCTTCATATCCGGCAAATTTCCAATAATAACAATTCTAAGGAAGGAAGATAAAGATGCCTGCTATTGTAGGTCCGATTCAAATTTTTAATGTTGGGGGAGGCGTTGTTCATTTTGGAGATACGGCTGTTATTTCTCCAAAAGCCGCTTCAAAGTCATTTTCTGGCTCCGGAGCAGGCAATACGGGCGGATTTGTCATGACGAATAATGGAGTCAGCGCCAACAATACATTAGATACAAACCTGGTAGACCAGCCGTCAGTTGGAAACAATTAGTAGTAATTCGACAAAATCAGCTTGTACAACCCGCGTAAAAAGAGTGCCGAGGTTTTTATACCTATCGGCACTCTTTTTGCTTCACAGCTCGAGAACATGTCCACCATCGAAGAAATATAAAACCTTTTCTTTCACACTTTTCTTCCAGATTCGTTCAATGGCCTGTTCATATAACTCTATTTGCATCCGGTACCTTTTTTCCAGAACAACCTTTGCTTGATCAAAGCCCCCAGGAAAACGGCCTGTAATCGCATCTGTTTTGTAATCCAATAACAGGACTCCATCTTCTTCCATCACAATACAATCGATAATCCCCTGAACGATAACGGACTCATCTTCTCCATCCCAGTCAGAATATATGTCTCTTGCTGGAATAGCCATTGTAAAAGGAACTTCCCGTTTAGTTTTTGCGGGCTGCAGCAATCGCCTTCCCAAATTACTTTCGAAAAACTGCACAATCTGCTCTCCGGGGACCACATCAGCCTGTTCCACCGTTAAAATCTCCTTTTGGATTAGGTCATCCAGCACTTGTTCAACCAAGAAGATGCCCGGTTCTTGATCAAGGGGAATATGCTGCATAACCGTATGCATCACAGTCCCTCTTTCAGCAGGAGAAATGGACTGCTTCTCCAAAAATTTCGGTTTGTTAAATATTGGGGTGCCTGTGTTTGGGTCCCCCCCCAATAAGCTTGCGGCACTTACCTTGTCAGTTAATACTGCCATCCGTTTTAGTTCAGAAACCGTTTGTTTGGACATCCTTCTTGAGGCAATGACGTGTGGATACATCCAGCTGAGCCGTGAAAACACTTGGTCTTTTAATGGTGATTCAATATCGCTGAGCTTGCCTTCCTTGACGGTTTGAAGCCATCCTTCTGATTCTTTTTCTTCATTCTCTGCAGTTTCACGCAGCGCCGATGCGGGCAATACATCTATTTTCCATCTTGAAGGATGCTCGCTGACGTTCCCTGTTAAAGGATTTCCGATTCCCTCCATCCAACTATCTCTATGCCGGAGAATAGCAGGCCCGATCCAATCTAAATAAGTTGTTGCCGCCGCTCTGTCAAAGTCTTTCAGGAGCCAGTCATCACCTGTACTTGCTTTGCCCCATTTACTGATTTCTTTCTCCATGTTTTTGACAGCTCCCACAAGATATAACTTTTCCTTCGCTCTTGTAAGGGCAACATACAGGACTCTCATTTCTTCAGCGGTCAATTCCCTCCGTTTTTTTCTTTTTAAAGCAAGCTGGGGCAGGGAAGGATAAGAGATCCTTTTTTCCGAATCAATATATTTGCTTGCAAATCCAAAATCTTTATCAAATAAAAATGAACTGTTGATATCTTTCATATTAAATTGCCGTCCCAAACCGGCTGCAAAGACGATCGGAAATTCCAAACCTTTGCTTGAGTGGATTGTCATGATCCGAACGACATCTTCTTGTTCACCCAGGGCGCGGGCAGCGCCCATGTCTTTTCCCCTGTCCCGCATTCTTTCAATAAAACGCAAGAACCGGAACAAGCCCCGGAATGATGTTTCTTCGTATTGAGAAGCACGGTCATAGAGAGCTCTTAAATTAGCCTGTCTCTGTTTACCGCCCGGAAGCCCTCCGACAAAGTCATAAAAGCCGGTATCCCGATACAGCTGCCAGATTAATTGGGAAAGCGCTCCGGTTCTGGCTAAACTTCTCCACTTTTTCAGGTTTTCTAAATAGATAGCCAGTTTTCCCCTGATCCTTTCATCGCGATCATCCCCGGACATTTTGATAAATGTTTTTACTGCTTGATAGAAGCTTCCTTTTCTGGATTTGGCCCGGATTCGTGCCAGTTGCTCCTCGTTCAGCCCGACCATCGGTGAGCGAAGGACGGAAGCCAGCGGAATGTCCTGGTCGGGATTGTCCACTACCTGCAGCAAGGACAGCATGACTGTTACCTCTGTTGCCTCAAAGTATCCCGAGGAAAGGTCGGCATAAACAGGAATTCCTTCAAATTTCAGCTCATCTATGATATCTTGCGCCCATGATGTAGATCGCAGCAGAATGACTATATCTTTATACTGTACTGGACGGTGCCTGCCTGCTTTTGTATCATAAACAGGCTTTTCCTCATCGATGATGTTTCGGATCGTTCTTGCCACATACCTTCCCTCCAGGCGGGACTGCTCAATGTCTTCTTTGAAAAAATGGTCTTCCTCCTGCGGGGAAGTTTCCGTTTCGTCATCTCCCGCCTGATCAATGATCGCTACTTCTATCGGGTACATATCATCTGAAGGATAATTTGCACCGAGAACCAGTTCTGCGCCTTCGTGGTATTCAATTTCTCCGACATTTTGTCCCATTACCTGTTTAAATAAAAAGTTTGTGCCGTCCAAGATTTCAGCTCTGCTTCGAAAATTTCTGGATAAATCGATACGCAGGCCCCCTTGCACGCCGTCTGGTGTAAACCGGGTGTATTTGTCTAAAAATAAGTTAGGCTCTGCCAGGCGAAAACGGTAAATGGATTGCTTTACGTCACCAACCATAAAGAGATTCCCGTCATGTTCCCCATCGGTTGTTATCAAACGAAGAATGGTTTCCTGTACCATATTAACGTCCTGATATTCATCCACAAGAACTTCCTTAAACTGCTTTCGATATCCCACAGCCACTTCAGACGGGTGGGCCTGACCTTTTTCACTATGTGGATCCGTAAGAATATAAAGTGCCAAATGCTCAAGGTCAGCAAAGTCAACAATGCCTCTTTCTTTTTTCTCCAGTGTAAAGCGATTTGCAAAAGACTTGACCAGCTGAACGAGTGTGTGATAAACAGGGTGCATCCTGCGCATATCCCGCAAGAAACTATCCGGTTCCCTCGAAAAGAGTTCTTTAGTAAGCTTCTCCAATATACCTTTTGCTTTTTTTCTTAAGGCATCAGCTGCTTTGACGAGCTCTTCATCATACTCATCACCGCGACAGCTTTTAGCCCTTGTAAATTTCCAGTTGTTCATTGCAGCGTACAGGCTCTCCCAGCTGCTTTCAGATGCCTTTTGTATTTTCTCTACAACTTCCAGATCATCCAGGTAGTTGACCGCTCTTGGGGCAGGTCCTCCCGGAGAATTCGCCAGCTCGTACGCTTCTTCCAGCATTTGTCTCGCACCCGTTAGCTGAAGCTTAATGTCAGATAGGATCCATTCCGCAAATGGTAGACGATCGATCGTTGTTCCTTCTTTTACATCATATATGCTGACAAGTTCATCCAACCAAAGGTCTGGATATGGATGTGATCTTGAAAAATCATATAATTTTAAAACAAGCTCCTGCAGCTCACTGTCATTTCTGTCACCGGTAAAAGTATCTACCAATTTGAAAAATGACTCATTATCTTCTTTTCCATATTCCTCTTCGAACAAGTCATCCAACACTTCTTCGCGCAGCAATCCCATTTCATTGTCATCGCCTACTCTGAAGTGCGGATCGATATCCACCATATAATAATGCTTTCGTACTGCTTCAAGACAAAATGAATGAAGAGTAGAAATTGATGCCCGGTTCAACAAGCCTAGCTGTTTTCTCAAGTGGTTGGATTCCGGCCGTTCGTTAATCGCTTGTGAAAGCGCCGCCCCGATACGAGCCCTCATTTCGGCTGCTGCAGCATTCGTAAATGTTACGACCAACAGCTGGTCGACATTCAGAGGATCCTGTTCGGCAATGATTTTCTGGATAATCCGTTCAACCAGGACTGCAGTTTTTCCAGAACCGGCTGCAGCAGCAACCAGTACATCCTGATCTTTTGCAAAAATAGCTTTCCACTGTTCATCTGTCCACTGTGCCTCTTTAGGCTTTACTGGAATGGTCGTTTTCAAGCTTCTCACCTTCTTCCCGGATACGGTTGATGACGGTTTTGCGATCCTGGCGTTGAATGATCCGGAATTCATTTTCCGGAAGCGCCGGGTCAAACTGACATACCGGTTTGTATAAACAAAACTTGCATGGTGTTTGATCCTTCATCCGATAGGGGCCGATACCAACCTCTCCCGAGATGATTGCATTGCCTGATTCCAGATACAGGGACCTTACATGATTACGGAGTAAGGCAAGCTCTTCTTTCGTGGCAGATTTGGACCTCGCATTCAATGTTCCGTCCTTCTTCAAGCCGGCAGGAATCATCCGTGAATCTCCTGAATCCAGTGTAAAATCCATGAGTCGGACAAGATCCGGATCATCCAGGATCAGCCCCGTCATTTTAAACCGTTTAAAGATTTCCTCTTCAATGTCAGACAAGGTCATGATTGTATCGCTGTCTACCATGGGATTATGGAGATGAAAATATAAGACGCCTGCAGGAAAGGCTTCCCGGCCAATCAACCGGCTTGCATAGGTGACGATAATATCCAAATAAGTCAGCATCTGCAATGAAATCCCGTAATATACTTCACTGAGATCCAATTCTCTTGCGCTTGACTTATAGTCGATGACGCGCAGGTAAACGCCGTTTTCATCTTCCGCTTTGTCCACCCTGTCAATCCGGCCCTGCAGCTCCATTTTCGTCCCGTTTTTTAAAGTGAATACCAAAGGGGGCAGCTGCTGTTTCGGTCCGAATCCCAGTTCAATGCCAATGGGTGAAAATCCGCTTTCCTTCGCATGTCCGCTCATCACATAAGAGGCTCTCCCTATGACCTGTTCAAGTTTTCTCATAATATAGTAGTAACGGTTGGTACTTAGCAAAATTTGATTTTGCAATTTGGGTGCCAAAAAGGCAACGGCTTCCCTGGCCAGCTGCCCGCATTGATGTTTGGTGAGGCCGGCCCAGATTAAATTGTTTTGAGTTACATAATCAGCAATCCATTTCAGTGCAGCGTGAAATAAATCCCCAATATGCGGAGCTTCAAGCTTAAAAACTTCACGCTCCCGCAGTTTTAAGCCGTGTGAAGCAAAATGTGAAAAAGGACAGCTGTTAAACAGTTCCATTCTTGATACACTGGCAGTCATATGCTCCCCGTACAGTTCTTTGCTTGTATCCTCCGTCAGTTTGGTTGTTTTGTTTGTAAAAAACAGACTGGAAAAGACCCGCTCAGCCTTTCTCTTCCAAAGTGGATCAGACATATAAAAGTTATACACATCCCACCAAAAATCGGCCATGGGATAATTTCTTTTCTTGGCATTCAGCTGTCCTGTCAGGTAGGCAGCAGCCGAATCAGGGTGGGAAATATAATTGAATTGTTCTTCGCTTCCTAGTTCTGCCGGATCATTGACAATGGTTGTTTCCATGAGATTCGGGAACATGTCTCTCATTCTATGGATATACAGCGAGGGCTGGAGAGCTTTTCCCTCATCATCCGCCATGGGATAGGACAGGACGAGCTGGTCTTCTGCAGAAGTAAACGCTCTGTAAGCAACAAATTCCTCATTCAGAAGACGGATTCGACTGTCCGGTGCAATAGTCATTCCCGTGTCCATTAACACTGCGCGGTCTTCATCCGAAAAGATTCCTCCCTCTGAAAATTTCTCAGGAAGAACTCCGTCATTCAGGCCGGCGACAAATGAAACTTTGATATGAGAGAGGCGAGACTGCTCCAAGTTGGCTATAAATACTTGGTCAATGGCTGGCGGAATTAAGGAAAACTTCATTTCCTCCAGGCCTGCATTCATTACAGGGATAAAATCCTCCAGGGAGAGACGGGTGTCCCCAAGAATTTCAACGAACTGATCAAGCAGTTCCATAACATCGTTCCATGCCTGGTCGTGCTCCCTGGATGTGACTAGCTGCCCCTTCTCTTCTGCTGACTGACTCAACATTTCTAGCTTTCTTGGTATCTCCAGCTCTTCCATAAAATAATAAAGCGCCTCACAATAGTCCCGGCCATTTTCAGCTTTTTTCAGACGTCTTGCAAGCCTCATGATCGGAAGGGTGACCATTTCCCTTGATGCAGCGAGCTCTTTTTCCAATTCCCTTTCCTCATCGGTTTGAACGGTGCCGGACACTTCCAGCCCCCTAAAACGCCGATAGATCCATCTGTCTTTTTTCGTCCAGTCAGCTCCCTTTATCCCATATGCCAAAACATAGTTTTCAAGCCTGTCCATTTGCTCTCTAAGGCGATGCAGATCACTGTCAAGCGGAAACAGCAAATCTGTTTTTATGGCCCTGAATACATGCTCGTACCGCCAGTTGCTGCTGATAACCTCTAAGACAGATCGAATCAGCTCAACAAGCGGATGATTCAGCATAGATCGTTTCTGATCAATGAAATAGGGGATATCATAATCATAAAAGACCGTCTCAAGCTCTCCTTGATATTGGCTGCCGTTCCTCATCAGGACCGCGATATCTTTGTAACGGTACCCTTTCTCCATGACAAGTCTTCGTATCTCTCTTGCAATTCCTTCAATTTCTGCCCTTCTGTTAACAGAAGGCATTAATTTTACTGCTGAATTTCCATTAAACGCTCTCGACGGCTTTCTTTCAAACTCCGACTCCAAATATGCCAGGCCTTCATTTTTAAATCTTAAAGGTTTCCTCAGGACGATATCGTCTTCAACCGCGACACCTGACTGGCAGGCCAGTTCATATATAGATCTGTAAGACTCACCGGTCATTCTGAATAAATGAAGTTCATTCGGAACTGTATCTCTAAACGGGCGATCCAGCACAAGTGAGACGGATACCCGCCGGCAGTTTTTTAAAAGTCCTTCAATCACCAAATATTCCTGCGGAGTAAAGCTGTGAAATCCATCTATGTACACTTCTGCGTTTTTCAGAACATCTGATTGACTGATCGACGCCGCAAGGAGGCTTAAATAATCATTGGAGTCCAAATATTTACCCGATAATGCATCCTCAAAATGCCTATAAATTAATTCAAGATCATGCATCTTGTCGGCAAGTGACTTGTGGGATTGAAAAAAGCTGACTTCTTCCTTTTTTTGGGCCAGTTCTTCAGGCTGTACACAGTAATGTTTGAATTCTGTAAAAATCTGTTCCATCTGCTGGATAAATCCTGTTTTATCAGTTGCTTGCCTGAACAGCTTCAATTCATCTTTTTGCTCTTCCACTATTTTTTTGATGAGCATATGAAGGCCCGTACTGTTCACATATGTACGGCTGGCTCCTCCTATTTCCTGAAATATCCGCCAGGCAAGGCGAGTAAAGCTGTATACCTGGGAGCGGATCATTCCGGCCATTCCTTCTTGCTGTATCAAATTAGATTCAGTTAAAAAAGTCATCTGCTCGGGAACAATCAACAGGATAGGCGGCCCGTCCGGCTCTTCTTTCAGCTTGTTTCTAATCTCTTCGTGAAACAGGGTTGTTTTTCCCGTACCTGTTCGGCCTATGACAAACCGTAGTGACATTTTTTCAACCCCTTTTATTATAAATATATAAGATGGGTATTTTATTAAAATGGATATACTTCATTATAACATACGGGCACAAAGGGATCGAACGTACATTCCCGTCCATTCCTGACCATATATTGTTTGTGTAACCACAAAAAAATCCCCCTTCATGAAAGGGAGATCATATCACCGTGTAAATTTTTATTGTCCCATGTGGCTGGAAAGCTCTTTTGAAAGTTTCATGAAAGCTTCCTTGTCCTTCCGGTCCAGCGCAAAGTCGATTTCTTTACGCAGCTGCTCTTCCCTGCTCTTTCGCAAAATATGATTTAAGAACAACTCCGTCTGACGTTCCAACGATTTCGTTTGCTTTTGTTTCTGTGTCATCGTGTACTCTTTCAACAGTTCCTGATACGTTTTCTTCTTTTCCATCGATGATCACCTCGGAACCTTTTTTTAATTATACACGGATTTGGGCAAAAACACAAGTCAGGAATTTAAATTTTCTGATGATTTTTTATTGATAAATTTCCCGTTACTTTTGTCCTGTTTCTTTTTTTATTTTTTGGGATTTTAGTGACTTTTCTGGAAATCTATGTTACTATTGTAGGCACATTGTCCAAATCTTGTAGAAAGGGGAAGAAAAATGACGGAAACATTACCAGGTTATGAAATCAATCCTTATACAATGTTACTTCGGCCGGCAGGAGAAGAACTTACGGAAGTAATAGAGGCAAAAGCCCGTTATTTAGTCTCCCGTAAACCCTTTGACATTGTAAAAAAGAGTTGCGATTATTTTGGCTCCTCTTATAACGGCAGGAGGGAGGGAACCAAGCAGTTAATTGGCGTTACCCACAAGGCACCCATCATCGTTGACCCCTATACTTCCATCTATTTATTTCCCACCGCATCACCGTCAAGCCCTGATTGCATGTGGATTTCCCATGATTACATCGCTGCTTTTGAAAAAAACGATGCATGCTCGACCATGATTACATTTCAAAATCATGAGCGCCTTGAAATTCCCATTTCTTTTTATTCATTTGAAAAGCAGGTTTCCCGCACTGCCAGGCTGCGGGTTAAGTTTACACAAAATGTGAAAAAGATGGAAACTTTTCATAAACATCCGATTCAATTTCCACGTAACTGGGCTTCTGAACATCATGGATCTTATTGGATTGACGAATAGAGCAGGTGAAGAGGGCACTATGCCTTCTTCTCTTTTTTTGGGGAAGAGCAAGAACTCAAATAAAAATCCAACAATTCTTCGACCCTGTTTCGCAGCCGCGGGTTAAAGTAATTGTGGTGTTCCTCGTACCCTTTGTATAAAAAAAGGTACATGGTAAATATTTCGTCGGATTTCAGGCGCTCCACACGGATGCTATTCTTATGCAAATACCGTTTGACCTCAGCAAGTTCATTCTGTACTTTCCGTATGGTGTTTTCGATCAACGTTTGATAGGGCTTTTTTAATTTGAACGGGCTTTTTTCCACAACATCCAAATCCCGCTGCAAAACAGTCAACAGCATCGGCAAGTAGATCGCCTGTTCAATAATATCCCGTTCATTTGAAGGAATTCTTGTCACTTAAACAGCCTCCCTTGACGGAACATGTGTTCTTTTTTCATCTTACTAAGCACTCAATAAAATAGCAAGGGGAAATTACTTCCTTCAAGAAACCAAAATAGAATAAGCGGACATGCCTATGCTATAATTTAAAAAACAACTGGACAGCCGGGACTGTTTTCCCCGCTGTGAATAGAGGAATGTTCATGGATTTTTTTTCACTGAAAGATTGGCTTACGATTGAAAATATAATGGACCTGATTGCAAAATACCGCTCTTTCGGCCCGCTTCCCGGGATTTTATTTCCTTTCTTGGAGGCCTTCCTCCCTTTTCTCCCGCTTTTTTTATTTGTAATGGCAAATGCAAATGCGTTTGGTTTGGGCTGGGGATTTCTCTTTTCATGGATAGGTGCTTCCGGAGGAGCCTATGTTGTTTTTCTTTTGATCAGAAGATATGGAGATGCCCGGATATTCAAAGTGCTTTATAGAAACAGCAAGGTACAGAGTCTGATGGCATGGGTGGAGAAGCGCGGATTTGGCCCGCTGTTTCTTTTGCTGTGCTTTCCGTTTACACCCTCAGCCATTGTCAATATTGTCGCGGGACTTTCAAAAATCGGTGTCTACCAGTATATGCTTGCCGTATCAACAGGAAAAGCTGTAATGATCTTCATTATAAGTTTTATAGGACACGATTTGATCTCTTTAATTAAGCAGCCGGAAAGAACGGCGATTGCGCTTGTTATCATTTTGGTTATGTGGGCTATTGGCAAGCGGATTGAAGCAAAACTGCAGGAAAAACAGTATAGGCGGGAAAACTAATGGAAGAGGCTGGGACATAACGAAAATATCCAAAGCTAATGACGAACAATTTCTACATGAGCGCAGGAAATATGCCTGGTGAGTCCCCGCAGTTCGCCAACACGGGGAGGCTCACCGGCCACCACAGAAAGCGCAGTATCTTTCAGGAGCAGATAGTATTCAGTGGCCATCATTCTAATTAGTTTTATAAAAACCTTTGTCCGCCTTATTCATTGGGTTCCAATACAGCCTAAAACATCAAAGGACCCTCAATAAAAAACTGGATTTGTAGCATTTACTCCTCCGAAACTTGCTGCTTAAATTCTTCAGCCATGTTGATCCGTTCCAGCATGGTTGGGTGCCCGTAGCGAAAAATTTTCACAAGGTAAGGCGGATTAACCTGGCTGAGTCCTGCTCTTGTCAAATCTTGGAATGTCCGTACCCCTGCCGCAGGATCTTCCGTCATTTCCAGGGCATATTGATCTGCTCGCGTTTCCTGATAACGCGATACCCAGTTAGTCAACGGACTTGCAGCAAATAGCAGAACCGATGTAATCAGCAGGAAAGCCGGAAGGGAGCTGATATTCGCTGTCCCCTCCACTTTCCAGATCTTTCCCCTCTTGTTTACCCACAGATCCATCAGTTTGGCTGTGATCCACAAACCGGCAAATGTCAGAAGGATATATCCGGCTATCCCTTTGTAAATATGCTTTTCCACATAATGTCCCATTTCATGTGCCATGATGAACAGAACTTCTTCATCATCCAGCCTCTCTAACGTGGTATCCCAGAGAACAATCCTGGAGTTGGATCCAACGCCAGTTACGTATGCATTCAATGCATTGGTCTTAGTTGACATATCCACTTCATATACATGTTCTGCCGGGATGTCTGCCTCGTCTGCCAACGAGAGAATTTTTGTCTCGAGCTGCTTATTTTGTAACGGATAAAAATCATTGTACAGCGGATCAATGACCACCGGCTGGATAAACATCATAAATATGGAAAACGGTATAGATAATACCCAGACGGCCAGCCACCATCTTTTTTTGTATTTCCTCATCATCATGTAGATTACAAGAACAACTACAGCCATCGTTGCATATCCAACCCAAAAATCGATCAGCTGATCTCTCATCCATGAGGAAAAGACCTGGGTTGAAATCTGATACGTTTTTGAAAATAGATAAGATGTGTAGGCAAACGGGAAAGTGACGATAAAGGACGCCAATGACAGCCAAAACAAATAAATGAGTGTTTGAAGCGAGAACCATTTCGACGTTTTCTTTGCCCATCGTTCAAACGCTGCAGAAATGCCAAACAGGAGAATCAAGTAGTAAAAGAGCCATTGATAGGGTTTATTTAGAAAAAACAACAGGTTTCGGATATTTGAATATTCCTCGCTGAGCATCAGCTCCCTGGCATTCAAAAAAGTAGCGGGATCAGCACTCGTTCCTTTATACATTTGGGGAATCGCTGTATCAGCGATAAAAAATAGATACACATACATCGCTGTTCCAAATAAAAAGTAAGCAATGACTGCCCGCATAGCCCATTTTCTAATCAAAAGTCTCCCCCCTTGTCCATTCATTATTATATGTAGAAAAAAGTTCAGCAGAATAGAACTTATTGTTTCCCTTAAAGAAAAAAATAAGCGGGAGTACCGTTTAAGGGTCCCGCTTTTCGTTTATATGAATGAAGAATATAAGCTTAAAACGACAATGGAACCGATCACCACGAGAATAACATTCGCCCCTAAAAAAGCAATGACGAATGCGATGACAGCTCCGACGACCCCATAAAGGAGATTGCCTTCCTGAATAAAAAAAACAGCAGGAAATATTAATGCGCCCAGCGTGGCAAAAGGGACATTTTGAAGCACTCCCTGAACGAAAGAAGGAAGTTCTTTTCCTTTAAATACCACAAAGGGGATCAGCCGCGGAATATAAGTAACCAAAGCCATCCCGATGATCGTTAAGATGATCATTGAACTAGTCATCGCCCTCTCCCCTTCCTTTTTAACACTTCAGCTGCTTCAATCAAGACAGATGAGAGAAGTGTTGCCGTTATGATCGACCAGCCTGCTGCCATGATATCAGCAAAAACAAAAATACTATTAAAAACTGCAGCCAGCAAAGCGAGAAACATAACTTTTGTACTTTTTTTCATAGAGGGTACAAGCAAACCAATAAACATGGCATAAAGAGCGATGGTCATACTCTCCTGCAGCACCTTCGGAAGATTTGCCCCTACCCCATAGCCCATGGTTGAAAACATCACCCAGCTTACATAAGCCAATGAAATCATTCCATATAAATAACCGGTTGAAACTTTTCCTGCTTTTGTTGCCGCCACAGAAAAAGTTTCATCTGTAATGCCAAAGGCATAAATAGCTTTTTTCCATGTGGTTTCATGCTCGACCTTTTCATTTAGTGATGCGGCCATTAATAAATGGCGGATATTGACAATAAAAGTTGTCATGATCACTTCTAGCATGCCTGTTCCCATGGCAAACATGCTGAGCGCCATATATTGGGAGGCTCCCGCAAACACGATAACACTCATCAGAACAGCTTCCAACATCGAAAGACCGGAAGTTTTGGCCAAAAGACCGTATGTAAAAGAAATCGGTGCATAACCGATCGCTATACTCACACCATCCTGGAAACCAAGACGAAATTGCGAGAATTTGATTTTCTGGAATGAAGCATCCAATTCTCCTTCCCCCTTATTTGAAACTAATTTAACTATTATAATTGCGAACCTGGTATTCTTCAAGGTAAAGAAGGAGAAGTAACTGCTATTCCAATATTTCTTTGGCTTCCTTTATCATGGCGTCAACAATCTCGGTTGCAGAGATATTGGTCCTTTTCTGCAGCATTCTTATCCCCTGCCCGGCCCATAAAGACATATACTCCGGATTATTTTGCAGGGCTGCCGCCTTTCTAATATCCGTGGTGAGCGTATGTTGAGAAGGAAATCCCAATGGCTTTGCGAATCGTTCAAATTCAACGATAAACTTATTCCGTATGCCCCTTGCAGGTCTCCCCGAAAAGCTTTTTGTGATCACTGTGCTTTCCTCTGTGGAGGTAAGGAGCTGCTGTTTATAGGCCCAGTGGGCAATGGATTCTTCCGTCGGCAAAAATACCGTTCCGGCCTGTATCCCTGAAGCACCTAAAGCTAGTGCAGCCACCAGGCCCCTTCCATCCATAATTCCGCCCGCAGCGACGACTGGGACAGTCACATGGTCCGCAATTTGCGGAACAAGTGAAAAGGTACCGATATTTGCGCCGTCCGGATGTTCCCTTATATTAAATGTGCCTCTATGTCCGCCTGCATCGCTGCCCTGCGCGACAATCACATCTGCACCAGCCTCTTCAGCCTGGACCGCTTCATTTACCGTTGTAACCATTGCAATAATCCTGATGCCTTTTTCCTTTGCCTCGGCCATGTGCCCTTTTGTCAATAGCCCGAAGGCTGTACTTAGGACCGGGACATTTTCATCCAGTAAGACTTGAAATTGTTCTTCAAACATCTGAGCAGTAGACCTTTCGGCTGTATCAACTATTCCCAAATCAGCACGAAATCGGTTCAACACTTGTTGGGCCTGTTCCATTCCTTCCCAGTTGTCCTCCATACGTACAGCAAACATATTTACCGCAAATGGCTTGTCTGTATGTTCCCTAATGGCCCTGATGTTGTTCCGGATCTCTTTGGGTGTCATATAAGCCGCGCCGAGAGTGCCAAGAGCACCTGCCGATGAAACCGCTGCAACCAGATCTGCTGTCGCTGCCCCCGCCATTCCCGCCTGAATCACCGGATATTCAATATGCAGCAATTTGCATAAAGGCGTCTGTAAATTAAGCATCTTTTTCTCCTTGTTTTTCCATCAATCTCCGGACTTTTTCCTTCGGCGTCCAGCAATTGAACTTGTAATGGGTTTTAGTTTCATATCCAAGCCTCTTACACATATACCTCATTTTTCCGTCCACTCTTTCAGCTCTAAAATGAATGCATGTTGCACAGCAGTGATATCTGTTCATGTAGTGTTCCAAAACCCTTCCTTATTTCCCCTGATATACCGGCTTTCTTTTTTCACTGAAGGCCCGCAGAGCTTCTATTCGGTCCTCGGTTGGGATCGTCAGCTCATAGGCTTTTCTTTCAATTTCGAGACCTGTCTGCACATCGGTATTCATGCCTGTTTTAATCGCATATTTCGCCTGCCTGACTGCAACTGGACCGTTTGCAAGAATGGCGTGTGCCAGCTCCATTACTTTGTCCATCAGCATAGTGCGGTCAGCCAGTCCTGTCACAACACCATACCCGTAGGCTTCTTCTGCTGTCATTCTTTTTGCTGTCAGGATCAACTCCATCGCTTTCGATTCTCCGATCAGCCGCGGCAGTCTCTGTGTACCGCCCGCTCCCGGTATAATGGCCAAGCTTGTTTCTGTTAATCCCATCATCGCTTCTTTTGCAGCAATCCTGAAATCACACGCGAGAGCAAGCTCCATCCCACCTCCGAATGCATGGCCATTCATGGCAGCTATTGTCGGTTGCGGCAGTTTTTCAATTGCCTGAAATACATCTCCGATTTTATGAACATTACGGCGGACTTCCTGTTCGGATAAAGTTTTTCTCTCCTTTAAATCTGCCCCGACACTGAATGCCTTTTCACCGGCCCCCGTAAAAATGACAACCCGGATATCATTGTCCGTTTTGATTTTATCTGCCGTCTCTCCCAGCTCACATAGCGTTTCGTAATTAAAAGCATTTAACGAACCCGGACGATTAATGATAACAGTTGCAATAAAATCCTCTACATTTAACTGAATATGTTTCATGATGACTCCCCTTCCTTTTTTGACTGTCACTCTATATTTCTATTTCTGTATATCTTCCAAAAAACCTTTTGCCGGGATGAAAAAGTCACAGTCAGGAGAGGAGATGAGTGAGATAACAAGCATATGGCTTATGTACTGCTTTGTCGCAGTTCCCACCGTCTTGGCCGCATGGGGAAGATAGGATGCCATACGGATTCCATTTTATAGAGGCAGGGCCGCAGACCACTACTGTGTTTCCCCGGCCTGCAACAGCTGTTATTGCATCATTACAACCATCTGCTTTACTGCATTTCTTCATCTTCCTTTTACATAAAAGAGTGTAAGTGTCTCTTATAGGAGGGATACCTCCCCATCAACTGAAAGATTTGGATGGGACTTCCGCGGGCGTGTGCGTGATCAAGTTTTCGCCGGAGGCCCTGAAGGGGGACTTCTTTTGTTTTATTAAAAAGACTGCAGCCCCTGTGGACTGCAGTCCTTTGATCAGTAAATCAGCCCGATGATTTCTTCCCTCGTGACCTTTCCAAAGTAATACTGTATATCCATATCTTTTAAAACTTTTTCAATTTCAGACCTTTCATATTTTATGCCCGTTAAACGTTTTTCAATATCACTGACATCTCCGATACCAAAAAAGTCCCCGAAAATTTTACAGCCATAAATTCGTCCCTTATTTACATCCAACCTAAATTCAATATGTCCTACAGGAAAACGATGAGAATGCTGGATATTAAATTTTGGTGACTTTCCATAATTCCAATCCCAGTTTTGATATCGTTCTTTAGATATTTCATGGATTTCTATCCAGTCTGCTTCGGTTAATTTATATTCGGGAACAGGGCTTTGCCCGTCAAAAATAAATCGGAGCAGCAAATCCTTAAATTGTTCAATGGTCATCTTTTCATCCAAAAAATCGGATATATTTGCGACGCGGCTTCTAATCGATTTTATGCCTTTTGATTCAATTTTGTCCTTTCTTACCTTCAATGCGGATACTACATTCTCTATTTCAGAATCAAACATTAAAGTACCATGGCTGAACATACGACCTCGCGTTGCAAATTGGGCATTCCCTGAAATTTTCCGTCCTTCCACAAGGATGTCATTTCTTCCCTGTAATTCAGCATTTACGCCGAGCTTTTGCAGTGCTTGGGTAACAGGCTCCGTAAATTTCCGGAAATTCATGAAGCTGTCTCCCTCATCCTTTGTGATAAAACTGTAATTTAAATTGCCAAGATCATGATAAACCGCTCCTCCGCCGGAGAGCCTTCTCACGACATGCAACCCATTTTTCTCCACATATTCCGTGTTGATTTCTTCTATCGTATTTTGGTTCTTTCCGATGATGATGGAAGGCTCATTAATATAGAACAGCAAAAAACCGCCTTCCTGAATATGCAGGTTTTTTAAGGCATATTCCTCAATTGCCAGATTGATCCGGGGATCTGTGATTCCCTGATTATCAATAAAAAGCATGCTTCCTGCTCCTTTCATTCAATCCTAATTATCAGGCCTTCCGAAGCGAGCTGGACCGTTCCTCCAAACTGCTCGGCAGCCTCCTTTTTTAGCCTGGACAATTCTCCAAAATGGGGAAGGTGCGTAAGAATAAGCTTGTCCACTCCAGCAGCATGCGCCACTTTACCTGCTTCTTCACTGGTCATATGCCCGGCGGCGGTTCCATCCATCCCTTGATAAAAATTGGACTCACAAAGCAGCAGATCCGCCTTGTGTGCAAATGACGCCAGCTCTTCAAAATAGGATGTATCACCCGTGAATACGAGTGCTTTTCCATTTGCTTCAATCCGCATGGCAAAACAAGGTACAGGATGCCGTGTCTTCAGGAAATCAATATAAAAGGGGCCGATATGCACGGTTTCCCCGGCGCGATAGACAATCCCCTTTGTTACATCTTTGTAGGTCAGTTGGCCAAATCCCTCTTTATCCAGGTCATGGCCGTAAATCGGCAGTGTTCGGTTATATTGATTCGTGAACTTTCCCACATAAAGCGCATGCTGGACTACTCCGATATCTGCCGTGTGATCCGCATGGTAATGGGAAAGGACGATGGCATCCAGGTCTTCCGGATCTATGTAATTCTGTAATTTGGACAAGACTGCACTTCCACAGTCTATCAGCAGATGAACCCCCCGATGCGTAAGCAAATATCCGGAGCTGGCCTCACCTGCCCGGGGATAGCCTCCCCAATGCCCAATCACCGTCAATTCCATCTTGGCACCACACTCCCCATCCCTCATAATCATGTTACTTTCACTATACTAGATTCCAAATTTTTTGGCATGAAATTTCCCATTTTTTATTGACAATAAAACATCTGTTATAATACAATATTAACAACGAAACACCGTTGTATAACAAAACAGAGGGAGTGGAGATGGAAATGATCGAAAACGTAGTAGAGTTCTTTAGAAATTTACCTCCAAAAAAATGTACCGAATGCGGTGAAACTTTATCAGAACAGCATGAATGCTATGGTACAGAATGTGAAAAGTGCGCAGCGATCAAATAAATTTCGTAATATATCCCCCTGACAAGGGGGTGTTTTTGTGTAGAACTGTTATAAAACAAATAAAACAAGACTGTTATTATAACAGCCCTGTTTTCATGAATGTCCCGCTCCAACGGCTTCGGAAATATGAGAAAATCCATCTCTTTTGATTAATTCAAGCAGTCTCAAGTTGATAGACTTTACAATTCCGGGTCCCTGATAAATCATACCGGTATAGACCTGAACCAGACTGGCTCCAGCCAGGATTTTTTCATAGGCGTCATCTCCGGTAAAAATACCGCCGACACCGATGATCGGCAACTGGCCGCCAATCTCCTGGTAAATCTCCCTCACCCAGGCCGTAGCCCTATCTTTTAACGGCAAGCCGCTGAGGCCTCCGGCTTCTTCAGCAGAGGTTCTGGAAACAAGTCCGTCCCGTGATAATGTCGTATTCGTTGCAATAATCCCGGCAAGTCCTTCCTCAACAGCCGTATGTATAACATCATGCATTTGTTCATCTGTCATATCGGGTGCCACTTTTAAAAATACAGGCTTTTGCATAGCTCCTTTTGCTTCCAACTCTTGTTTTTTCTTTTGAATGGATGAAATCAATTGCTGTAAACTCTCAATTTCTTGCAAGTCACGCAAATTGGGGGTGTTGGGAGAACTGATGTTGATGACAAAGTAATGACCATACCGATAAAGAACATCCAAGCATTTTTCATAATCACTTGCAGCCTCTTCATTAGGGGTCACTTTGTTTTTCCCAATATTGACTCCGATCGGTATCCCTGCCGTTTTATAAGACTCCAAGAGAATTTTGGCAGCTTCTGCCCCTTCGTTGTTAAAGCCCATACGATTGATCACCGCACTGTCTTCCACAAGGCGGAACAGCCGGGGTTTTTCATTTCCTGACTGTGCAACTGGAGTAATTGTCCCCACTTCCACAAAGCCAAATCCCATTGCAGCCAAAGCATGATAAACTTCTGCATTTTTGTCAAAACCCGCCGCCAAACCAACAGGATTTGTAAATGTCAATCCGCATAATTCGATGGCCAGCCGCTCGTCATCAACATGATACATAGAGCGAAGCATCCGTTTTCCACCTGATTTATCGGCCAGTTTTAAAGCGGATACGGTGTGGTGATGTGCTTTTTCGGGATCCAATCTAAATAAAAACTTCTTTATGAGAGGGTATATGACTCCTCACGCCTTTCTGAAAACCATGATAAAAAACTTTCTTGGATTGATATTAACACTAACATCCACTGTACTCAATAGAACTTGTTGTAATTTGAACGGACTCTTGAATTTGATGAATTCTTTCTGAACATTGGGCGTTTCCTATACTTACAGGGCCTCATTTCGTTATAATAGAATCAAATGTACAATGCTGGAGGTCTTGAATTGAAAAAAGTTCTTTCGATACTGTCGATTATGGCTATTCTAATTCTCGGAGCCTGTTCTTCTCAAAAAAGCGGGACGCCAGTTGAAGATTTTAACTTCACGGATCAAGATGGCAATCCGTTCGGACTCGAGGATTTAAAGGGAAAAGTGTGGGTAGCTGACTTTGTGTTTACGAATTGCACGACCGTTTGTCCCCCAATGACTATGAATATGAGTGAGCTGCAGGATATGGTGAAGGAAGAAGGATTGGAAGATGTCCATTTTGTTTCATTCAGTGTAGATCCTGACGTCGACACACCTGAAGCGTTAAAAGAGTACGGACAGTCCTTCGGTGCAGATTTCTCAAACTGGCATTTCCTGACAGGGTTCTCACAAAAAGAAATTGAAGACTATGCAGCAAAAAGCTTTAAAACCATTGTAAAAAAACCGCAGGATGATGACCAGGTTATTCACGGAGTCAGCTTTTACCTTATCAATAAGGATGGGGAAATTATCGGAGATTACCCCGGTGATAATGATGTACCATTTAAACAAATCGTTAAAGATATTAAATCTGCACTTTAAATCTATGGGGAAGGACCTCTCACTGAGGGGTCTTTTCTTTTTTTGCTGCCTGTCTTTTTATAAAAAATAGCCTGCATACATTTGCATCCTGCGTAAGCCAATGGCCGGAGGGAGAGCCACCGGAGAGTAACTAACGTCCCTATAAGCGGAAATCAGTTCCAAGGAAAAAACCCAAGGTTCGTCACAGTCAAGAACAAGTAGATCTGGCAGCCTTTCAGCCACCACAGCAAAGCAGTTGTTCTATTTTAGCATGAGAAAGCGTCCATTCCTGCAAAAGACGTACTGAACAGTCCATTAATTGGCGGGGAGGCAGGCCTCCTGCATTGTTCCCTTCCCACTTCTACCGTGAATGAATCTGGCGGACCACATTCATCGTAAACAAAAGTATCGGCTAGTTTCAAACTTTCTTATATCAAAAAAGAACGTTCTTCAGAACGTCCCAGGCTGTCGAGAAACCCTCGACAGCCTTTTTAATTATTTATAATATTTGTTCTTTCACCGTTTTAATTTGTTAAAATAAAAATAACAAAATATGGCGGTGATAAAGTTGCTCCATACAAAATCAA
>NZ_JBHUEO010000056.1:0-16492 GCF_042680885.1 Siminovitchia sediminis
GCATCTATTGCTTTTTACGGGCGACAGCTTCCGTTACAAAGAGTCATTATTACATTCATAAGGCCGTTGGCGAGTGGCATGCATTTTTAAATGCCATTTCATACATTTTTTACTTGCCAAATACAAGTCAGAGAATATTTTATAATTAGGAATGAAAAAGGGAGCAGAATTTAATGGAAGAGTTGTATGATCGGTTAGAGGATATAACTGATGAAATTATAGCTATACGCCGCCATCTTCATATGAACCCTGAATTATCATTTGAAGAAGTAGACACCCCTAATTATATTGCAGCTTATCATGAGAAATTAGGACACGAGGTTCGTACAGGGGTAGGGGGCCGTGGTGTCGTTGCCACACTTCGGGGAAATAAAAAGGGACGTACGGTTGCATTACGCGCTGATTTTGATGCTCTTCCCATTCAGGAGGAAACGAATGTTCCGTTTAAATCCAAGGTAGATGGGGTGATGCATGCATGTGGCCATGATGGTCATACTGCAACGCTGTTGGGACTTGCCAAAGTTCTAAATAGCATGCAAGAGGAATTGGAGGGAACTGTTGTTTTTATTCACCAGCATGCGGAGGAACTTCCGCCTGGAGGAGCTATTGCGATGATCGAGGATGGTTGTCTTGATGGTGTAGATGTAATCTTTGGTACACATTTACAATCACAACTTCCTCTTGGGGAGATTAGTTGTCGTTCAGGTCCGCTTATGGCTGCAGTAGACCGTTTTGATATAAAAATACAAGGAAAAGGGGGGCATGGAGCTCAGCCGCATGAAACAAAGGACAGTATTGTTATTGGGGGACAATTAATTGAAAGTTTACAACAGATAGTTAGTAGAAGAGTTAATCCTCTAGATTCCGCTGTCGTATCGATCGGTACATTTGAGGCCAAAAATCCTTTTAATATTATCGCCGACAGTGCAACATTATCAGGTACAGTACGCACATTTAATGAACGTGTTCAAAACTTAATTGAAAATGAGATTGCAAGAATAACAAAAGGCATATGTTTGGCGTCCGATGTAGACTATGTGTATCGCTACACAAAAGGGTATCCGGCGACTGTAAACCATTCGGAAGAAACAAAGTTTGTCTCGGAACTTGCTAAATCAGTACCGGGTGTCAGAATTGTGAAGAAGGCCGAACAGCAAATGGTCGGAGAAGACTTTTCTTATTATTTACGACAAGTGAAGGGGACGTTTTTCTTTACGGGTGCCCGAAACCTTAAATGGGATGAATCATATCCTCATCATCATCCCAAATTTGATATTGATGAACGGGCATTAGTTATTGCTGCGAAGGTACTCGGTAAAGCAGCAATTAGCTACCTGCAAAAAGACAGGCACTAGCTGGATGGGATATTGAATAACAGGAGAGACTTGATATTTAATTGTCTAGAATGAAAGCGCAAACAAAGTGCGGACAAATAGATGATAATCGGAAGATCATCATGCCCAACTGCTAATTTTGACTAAATCGAGTTATACATTGGGCTCCCTGTTCTGCTTTCATACGCTACTTAAAAGAGAGTTTGGGGCCGGCACCGTATAGAATCAAAATGAAAGCACACCAAATATGTCACATCCTTTTTAAGAAAGGTGTTCACAAATATTACCTTGAAGGTAAATAATAACTCATATATTCATCACACCTCTGTGTAAATGACGACTTCTTCCTTTTCTAGGTAGATGATAAACAGGCTTTATTCATAGGTCTGCATCTATTACTTCAAAAGAAGTATTAATAATATTTATTTTGAGATTTACTTGTTTGATAAATAATGCTACTTCATGAGAAATATCCTTGGTTGGATCAAGCTTACATTGTTCAAGTCAGGTAAGGCAACTACCGCAGACATAGCATAATGGAAATTGTTTTACTACAGAGCTTTCAGAAAAAGGGATCTTTTAAAACAAAAAGGAAACTAAGGTATGTCCATATGATTGCATTATTTGATTATCGGAATCCGGTTTTCAAACCGAAAATCTTGTATAAGAGGTGAATAATGATGAATATTTCGGAACAAAAAACTAGCAAATTAGAAATTAAGGGGATTGATTACATCCCAGAAAATGAACGTAATTCAACACCACTCAATGTTTTTTTTGTTATTGTTGGTGCCCAATTCAGTTATCCAATTATGCTCCTTGGTACCCTTCCAGTTATTTTCGGTTTAGGATGGTGGAGCTCATTTTTTGCTTTAACAGTTGGGCTCTTAATAGGTTCAATTATCATTGGCCCAATTGCTGCTTTGGGTACAAAAACTGGTACGAACAGTATTGTTAGTAGTGGGGCGCACTTTGGAACGAGAGGGAGAGTAATAAGTTCCGTATTGACAATTTTTATAGGTCTGGGATTCTATGCATTAGCAATATGGACAGGTGCCCAATCTCTAGCATTTGGTAGTCACAGATTGTTTAATTGGGAGGTAGGAACCGGAACTTTAGTTATTGGTGCAGTGATCATTACCGCAATCACAATTGCTGCGGCTATATACGGACAGTCTATTGTTTTATCTATTGAAAAGTTTGGAACATGGATAGTTGGTACACTTTTAGTGCTATCAGTTATTGTTTTTCTACCACAATTTGATGTTTCCTATCAAGGGGGTAATTATATTTTAGGTAGTTTTTGGCCTACGTGGTTATTGTCAGTAAGTGTGGGTCTTTCTTTACCCATTTCTTATACCCCCTTCCTTAATGATTACGCCCGGTATGTTCCAAACAAATCTGACACTCGTCATATTAGGTTGGCAACCAGCCTCGGAATGTTTGTCGGGTGTTGGATATCGCTAGTTATCGCGGCTTATTTAATGACAACTTTGAAAACAATTGATACACCGTTTGTGGAAGGAATTATCGAACAGTCTCCAGTGTGGTTTACAGTACCTTTAATCTTAATCGGCTTATTTGGAAGTATATCACAAGGAAGTTTTGCATTGTACGGCAGTGGCCTGGGATTAGAATCTATTGGATGGGGTCTTAAACGTATTCCAACAACAATAATTGTAAGTATTGCTGCTATTGTCTTAATTTACTTAGCTGTTTTTGTTTACAACCTAATCGATGCGATTAACGGATTTGTGACTATAATTATCGTCGCTGTATCTCCGTGGATGGCTATTAATTTGGTTGGTTATTACCTGTTTAAAGGTCAATATTCGCCAATGGAACTACACCAGTCAAGTAACGGGAAGTACTGGTATTCTAATGGTTTTAACTTACCAGCAGTTTCCTCATGGGTTATTGCAGTAATCGTTGGATTGTTATTTACAAACACAACTGTTTTTGTTGGTCCCTTCTCCGACGCATTTGGAGGAATTGATGTGAGTTTTGTTGCTTCAGCTATTGTGGCATTAGTATTATTTTATGTATTTTCCAAGAAGTCTAATGGAAATATAGAAAAAGTGGCGAGTGATTCAAATGAAACAGCATAAACTACAATTTTGGCTTTTGCGAATCACTTGATGGGGAGATTTACCACAAAATTATTGCCCTAAATAAAAGTAATGGTGACTAAAGGGTGCTGGACTCCTGGTAAATGAACGTCATACATTTGAGCTTTCTGGGGTCAGACTATACGTGTCCTGACCCATTTTTAATTATTATAAAGGGAAAAGCAGGAGGGGAAATTCTGTCTAGCAATATTCATTGTTTTCTCCAACATTGATTATTAGATACTGTAAGGCAATTATCGTTTCAATGTGTAGCTAAAACTGAGAGGGAATACCCAAGACCAAAAGTTTAAAATACTTAATCCACGGAAGGTTAATAATCTTGTTATACGGGAGGATATGACATGTATGTAAGTTGGTTTTTGCTTGCCGCTGCTATTTTTTTTGAGCTTATATGGGTGGTTGGTTTGAAGCATGCTGACAATGTGTTTTCATGGGCGTTAACAATTATTGCGATCATTGTTAGTACAGGGTTACTAACTTATACTGGAAAAAAGTTACCTACAAGTACCGTGTATTCCATATTTGTGGGGGTAGGGACAGCCGGAACGGTAGTCATAGAGATGGCATGGTTCGGAGCTCCCTTTAGCTGGGAGAAGATATGTTTAATTGGAACCCTTCTTATTGGTGTTATTGGGTTAAACATTGTTACACCTGAACCATCGGAACCAGATCAAGATATTAAAGATATTAGTGTAAACCACTAAATTTAGTTAGGACAACTACTATCTGAATTATGAGCTGGATCAGGGGCAAATTGATATCATGAATGCGATGAATCATCCTGGTCTAAATTTCAGAAAACGATCCTTGCCTACTCGGTATTGTATTCCTAACCATCAGGTTTGAGTAATTAATGTTACGAATGGCGACATCCAGCGGGCCTCATGTATTTGGTAGATATTACCGATCATTAGAGGTGGTAGACTTGAAAAGGCAACAAAAAAATTAAACTTGGAAGCAGGGTTCATCTTGAAAATAACTTTTTTGTACTGACAAAGGGGTACACTACATGAAGATAACAATACTATTGGAAGGTTATGAAGGTGATACTAATGGCTTGGTTCGCATTAATATTAGCTGGATGCTTTGAGTGTGCAGCTGTTGCTGGAATAACAAAGGTTAACCAAAAAATCACTGTAGCTTCTCTTACTTTACTAATTGGCGGATTCACATTAAGTTTTTTACTACTTTCTTTGGCAATGAGAGACATCTCAATGGGAACTGCCTACGCGGTTTGGACAGGCATAGGAACGGTTGGGGGAACAGTAATTGGTATACTTTTTTACGGGGAATCAAAAAGCAAATTAAGGGTTTTTTTTATTGGTTTAATTATAGTATCCGCCATCGGGTTAAGACTAGTTTCATATTAGGCTATAGGTTCGCGAGGAAAAACTAGAATTATATAACCGACATTTCGCGTGGAGAAATGGAAATGTCGGTTATATCTAACTGCCTCTCCATAGTCTCAAATTCCCAACGAACGAGTACATCCCTCCTCCTTGGTCCATATGCAGATGGATATTAGCCTGTCTTCAATTTTAAACATAACATCATCGAGCAACTACGTATGAAAAAAGTAATTGGCTATACGGTTTTCTATTTCTAATGGGATTATTTGGCACCTTCCATATGGCGCTCTCTCATAGGGCCTTCACCACTAACAAGATTTGATAGGAGTCATGATACGGTCTAGAATAGCCTCCGTAATAGTTACATCTCCCAAGTTTTTTATGACATTTCCCAGGATCGTATATGAACAAAATAAAGTCTAAGTCAAAATTTATGGAGTGCTTCGGCGATTTCCAAAAGTATTGCAGCTTAATAGACTGATAATTCTGTTAGTAGCCATACATCAACTATGAGTAGATCAGCTTTCGTATATTTTAAAAATGTATTTTCGGATGCTTCTGTCTAGCGGATCATTTGCAAGAGATTTTTAAACGGAGCATGCCGTCATCCTTGATTACTTCAATTCTCACTTGGGTTTCATCTTGAGTGCTCTCCAAGATAATTGCTTCCCCCGCTTTTCTTCCTACTACTAATGCCATGGCTTTCTCATCCTCCCTGATGATCTATTACTTATATATTGGGAGTATGATCAGGATTTATCAAACCAAGCAAAATCTTACATTCATTCCTTGGGAATGCAAAATAGTGTAGATGTGTATATGAAGGTTTTAGAAGAATTTCAACCGAACGAAGTGGGATGGGCTCTAATCCCTGAACGAAAAGTGTATATTCGTCCAATCAAAAGAATAAAGGAATTCGAAATAAGGTTGGTACATGAATTAACACATATAGCTTTGGCAGACGAGGGGTATGGATTAATTGGATGTTGATTACTTTGCAGAAGCAACTAAGCATATTCCGGACTTACTACAGCATGCCTAAAACCTTCTGGACTAAATAGAAAAGCCAAACATTAGTCCCGAAGACTATAGACAGTATAAAGCATTATTTGAAAAAGAACTTGGCTTGGATTCTGAATTCTCTTGGATAGAATATACTTGATTTAACCAGATACTGGATGTAGTTTGAAAAATGTTGAGGCAAAGTAATAAATTTATCAAGTGTATATCATAATATAGAAGATACATGTACTACCACTACACGGAGAAAAGGAAATTCAATGGTGGCTGACCGGTTGCACGCTATTTCTATGAACTTAAGTTTATGGTAAGCGTTGACAGAGGTTGGTAAATTTTTTGTCAAAGGATGGTAAAAAAGACGACAGAGGTGGGTGAAAGCCTATGATGATTATTGCAGATGAAATGAGCCACTTATGGTACAGCCGCTGTTTAAAGAAGAGAGTCAGAGCCACAGCGAAGCTGCTTGCCATTTGCTTTAAGGCCCGATTCTTTACATTTGCTGGAAGGGATCGGGGCCCCGCCAGCGAATGTTTAGATTCGGATTGTCCGTGTTATTATACTTGAGCGGGTTTGCATATTTGGCATTATTTAAGCAAGACCTGCGATTGTTCCTCAACCCGAACAAAAGTTAAGTCAATGGTGGCGGGTAATAGTATTCGCGCTAACTATGGCAGAACAATGGTTGTGGATCTCTCCTTTGCAGTTACTGACTCAAACGTCCGCATTAAGTGGCTCAAAACTCCGCACTGCTGGCTCAATCTGTCCGCAATACTCACTAATCCCTCCATTTACATTCCTTACACAAACCTTTTAATCTCTTCTTTTCTTTACAGAACCTCCAAAAATCAGCATTCCTCTTTACACAACTTTTATAAAATTCTAGCAAACTATTAATAGTTAATTTACATTGCTTGGGTACTATGTGATTAACACTTTTTTACATAAAGTGAAACGCGTACTGCAGTACGTGTTCGGTTTAGGTCTCCCAGCCGTTATCTTGGGGATACCCGGAGATTCTAAGAGGATGAAGACACGCACAAATGTTGCCCGTTTGGCGTGAGGACGGGTTACATGATCAGCAGTCCGGAACTCTTTTTTTTCGAAAGTACACATAACGGAGAAGGAAAGTGGCAGATGAAAAAGGTACTCATGATTTCTCATAACTTTTATCCGGAAATTGGCAGTGCCGCAAACAGGATGAAAAATATCTATCAACTCCTCAAAAGCAAGGGGTATTTGGTTCAAGTACTGACGACGGAGCCGTCCTATCCGAATAAAAACACCTATGAAGATCCTTCTTTTTGGGATGATGAAGAGTTAAACAAGGATCCGCATATTACCCGTATTCCCATCAAAAGCCGCAGGTATTCTGGGAGTATCGTGAACCGATTATTGTATTATCTGGAAATGATGTGGAGGATGATGTTCGCCATCCTGAAAGACCGGCAGCGATATGATGTGATTTTTGTGACATCTCCGCCGATTTTTGTGGCGCTTGTGGGGCTCTTGGCCAAATGGAAAGGTAAAAACAAGCTGATTTTGGATATCAGAGATTTGTGGCCCGAATCATTAAAAGGGGTGGGAGTGTTTCATCATCCTTTGATTTTAAACCTATTTTACATGATTGAAAGATTTCTTTACCGAAAAGCCGACTTCATCATCATTAATAGTCTTGGTTTTCAAGAGTATATCAAAAAACAGCTGGGCCCTGCTTCTGAGAAAATTGTGTATTTGCCCAACGCAGCACGCCAATTTGAAATGGAAAGCCAAACGGCTGAAAAGGCGCGCAATCAAGTGATTTATGCAGGAAATTTGGGGCGGGCGCAAGATGTTTCCTTGTTAAAGGAGCTGGCTATGAAACTATCGGAAAATGATATCGGCCTTACGGTGATCGGCTACGGCGTTGAAAAAAACCAATTTTACGAATTTGCACAGCAGAACGGGTTAAAGAATATCTCCTTTTTATCGCCGACAACGCGAAGAAATTGTTTACACATCATCGGAGAATCTGATGTAGCCATCGTTACACTAAAACAGAAACAGGTGTTTGACACGGTGCTTCCCGGAAAGGTGATCGATTATATGACCTGCAAAGTTCCGATCGTCGGCTCTGTCTCGGGATTTTCCAAATCATTGATAGAAAAGGAGAAAGTAGGTTTGATCAGTGAAGACGGATCGGCAGCCGATCTGTTTCATAAAATCATCTATTTATTAAAAAGCAAAGAAATGCGCCAGGAAATGTCCAAAAATAGCGAAGCATATATCCGGAAAACGTTGATATGGGAGAAAAATATTGAAACGCTTGTCGAATGCATTGAAAAGGTAACGGATAAGGCCGGGATGGAACTATGAAGAAAAAAGTATGTATGTTTGTATGGAATCATTTCACGAATGATGCTCGTGTGCTGAGAGAATGCACGGCGCTGTCGGCAAATGGGTATCAAGTAGATCTCATCTGTATTCACGACCCGAATGAAAAGGGATTGCCCCGATTTGAGGAAAGAAACCCTGATTTTCATGTCTATCGTGTAAGAAGATATCCGGTTGTCTGGGAGCTTCTCCAAAAAGGGATCTTGCTCATCAGGAAAAATAAATGGATGCTCCTTCCCTTATTGATTTTGGGCGGCGTGTTTCTGTTTTTTGCACCGTACATGACTCTCCTTCTGTTCGGTCTATTCTTTCTTCTTATGCAGAAAAAGATCCGGACGCTTTGGATCAGGGGCAGCATTATTTTAAGAATGATCGGCCGCGGGTTCAAACAAGAGTACGATATTTATCATTCCAATGATTTAAATACCCTTCCGCAAGGATATATTTGTGCAAAATGGAGATTTCGTAAGAAAAAGCTGGTGTATGATTCCCATGAAGTCCAAACAAGCCGAACAGGCTATGACTCGGCGCTGTATGGAAAGATGGAAGGCTTTTTTATCCGAAAGATCAACGCCATGATCGTAGAAAATCACACACGGGCCGAATACAGCAAAAACCTATACGGTTTTTATCCAAGTGTGGTGCATAACTACCCTTTTCAAGAAATCGGGCAATCGGCAGAGAAAGCGCCATTGCACGAAAAGTTGGGATTGCCGGAAGATGAAAAGATTCTTCTTTACCAGGGAGGGATCCAAATGGGCCGGGGACTGGACAAACTCATTAAAGCCGCCCCCCTGTTCAAGGAAGGGACGCTTGTATTGATCGGTGACGGCAGGATCAAACCGGATCTGATCCAACTCGTGAAAGACATGGGTTTAGAGGAAAAGGTGAAATTTTTGCCTAAAGTACCGCTGAAAGAACTGCCCAAATATACGAGAAACGCTTATCTCGGGTTTCAGGTGCTGAATAATGTGTGCTTTAACCATTATTCTGCATCATCCAATAAATTATTTGAATACTTGATGGCCGGTGTCCCTGTGGTGGCCTGTTATTTTCCTGAGATTAAAAGAATTGTAGAAGGAGAACAGGTCGGACTTTGCATCGATCCGCACAGTGAGAAGGAAATTGCCTGGGCTGTCAACGAACTGCTGGAAAATCAAGCTTTATACCGCAAGCTTGCCAACAATTGTGCGGGTGCCAAACACAAATACAATTGGGAGCAGGAGCAAAGACATTTTTTATCGGTATATGACTATTTGATTGCAAATTAGACGGTAGAATGATCACCGCATTTATCCTAATATTGGAGGAATTCAAATGAAGGTTTGTGTAATGGGGCTTGGATATATTGGACTGCCGACATCGATCATGTTTGCGCGGCATGGTGCAGAAGTGGTTGGAGTGGATGTGAAAAAAGATGTCATCCGCAAGCTGAATTCCGGCGAAATCCACATTGAAGAACCGGGATTAAAGGAAGCGTTGCTTGAAGTCATTGAAACAGGACATTTTAAAGCTTCACTGAAACCGGAAAAAGCGGATGCTTTTATCGTGTCCGTTCCGACTCCGAACATGCGCGATCCTTATAAATCATGTGACCTGACTTATGTATTGGATGCGTTGAACGCTATCCTTCCGTACATGGAAAAAGGAAATACCGTGATCGTGGAATCGACAATTTCACCCAGAAGCATGGATGATTCAATCAAACCGGTCATTGAAGCTGCCGGGTTTGTTGTCGGGAAAGACATTTTCCTCGTTCATTGTCCAGAAAGAGTGCTTCCAGGCCAAATTATGCACGAACTCATTTACAATAACCGGATTATCGGCGGTATTACACCGGCTTGCACGGAAGCCGGCGTAAAGGTCTATTCTACATTTGTCCAAGGCGAAATGCTCCGGACGAATGCCAAAACAGCGGAAATGTCCAAGTTGATGGAGAACACCTTCCGGGATGTCAATATCGCATTGGCGAACGAGCTGGCCAAGGTATGTGACCAACTGGAAATTAATGCCTTAGATGTCATTCAAATGGCAAATAAACACCCGAGAGTGAATCTTCATCACCCGGGTCCCGGTGTTGGAGGACACTGCCTTGCCGTAGATCCGTATTTCATTGTTTCCAAAGCGCCTGAAACAGCCAAGATTATTCAATTGGCCCGTAACGTGAACACCTCTATGCCGGCCTTTGTCGTAGAGAACATCAACGCTTTAATGCAAAAAGTGAACGGTAAAATCGTCACATTGTTCGGCTTGACTTATAAAGGAAATGTGGATGATATGAGAAAGAGCCCGGCCATGGAAGTGCTGGAAAGACTGAAATTCGAGGGGAAATATGGCGTAAAAGCGTATGATCCCCATGTCAACAGCCGAATTGTTACGAAAGACATCCGGGAAGCGGCAGCCAATTCTGATTTGATTGTTGTATTAACAGATCATGACGAGTTTAAAGAGCTGGACTTCTCTCAACTATCGGGCATGGCAACCAAACGCATTTTTGACACAAAAAATGTCGTTCAAAATCGTTCGGAAATCTTTCAATATATCAATTTCGGCAATCTTTATCAATTCAAAAAACAAACGATGGTGGAAACACGTTAATCCTGGATCTGCGGTGCTGCCGGAAGGAATTTTTTTACCCGGCAGCGCTGTTTTTCCGACAAGGGCTTTAGCGACGTGCAAACTTTGTGGAAAAGTTGTGTTATGGGGGGCAAGCGCCGCAGGCTCAGCTGTGGCTTTGCTTGCATGGGCACGCCCTGTGCATCGGAATATGTACGCAGAAAAAGCGAAGAAGCTTTGAGGTAAGAAAGGCGAAGGATGCTAGTTGCTGGCGCTGAAACTGGAACAGGTCGAAAAACCGGGAGTCTGATACTGTGAAAAATATTTTTAATGATATGGAAAACATAGAGCAGCCGAACCCTGTCGAAAAATGGATTGATGAAAAATCTTCAGGCGGTCCTGCTTTACATATTGGATGTACCCAGGGATGGGATTTCTTTGTCCCGGCAGGAGAAGAAATTACCGCCATGGATCACTATGACCAATCGGTTCAATGTGTAAATCAGCTGCTGGACCGTGAAGCCCCGGCAGATTGCGGATGCAGCCATGTGGCTGATGTTGTAGGAGGGTCGTTTCACTCGGTGATTGTAAGGAATATCTTCCAGTATGGAACAGATGCCAGGAAAGTAATGGAGAAAGCTTTCGAAAGGCTGAAAGAAGGTGGACACCTGGTCATAACCGTTTCCTATGAATCGGACCGTTCATCGGAACCTTTTTTTCCAACAGAAATTTATCAGCTGCAAACGGAATCCCTTCAAATTATGGAGATGCAATTTTTCAGCAGTGGGATGGGAGCTGTTTTTAAAAAAGTGTCCGGGTCCTGGCAGCTGCAGCTGGATCTGGAAAGCCTTCCGATGACAATGGAAGAGGCGTGGCAGCAGGAAAAGGAAGCCAGCATCGACCGGATTATGAAGAATATTTACTTGCAGGAACATTTGGAAGCAGCTTACTCGAGAGAGGAAAAGCTGCTCTTAAACTACAAGCAGTTGCTGCGAAAGTATCAGGCACTCAGCAACTCGAAGCTTGGAAAAGTTACTTTATTCTTATGGAAGAAACGCAGAAGTCTTTTTGGGGGGAAATCCAGTGGATGAAGCAGCGATTGACCGAAGACTATCCACATTAAAGCATGTAAAAAAGAAAATAAAAGAAGAAATCAACGAAGACCGTAAAACCCTGATGGAACAATACGGTGCCGTCTATGAAAGCAAATTTGATTTTCTGGATGCATCGATCGGCAGCGTAAAAGATAAAGGAGCCTATTTATCCTACAGGGATCAGGTATCTGATCAGCACTTTTTCGAGGAGGTCCAACCGTTGCTGGATCAAATTCCGGACAGCAACGGCAGCCGCTTCTATGAAAAAATCAAAGCGAACATCGGCATTATTTGTGATGAGTTTTTATATCATTCTTTCCAGGGAGTCGCCAACTTTATCTATATCGACCGGGACAGGTACAAGGAGATCCGTGAACCACTGGATGTTTTGTTGGTTGTCTCGGCGTGGAAGGGAATCGACTTCAAATGGAAAGGACTTGGAAATCCGAACATCCGAAGGCACAGGGAAGATTTGCAAAAAATCATTGACTATTTCCGTGGGAAAGGAACGAAAATTGTTTTTTACTCAAAGGAAGACCCGGTTAATTATCATGTGTTTCTGGGAATCGCCCAAAAATGTGATTACATCTTTACGACAGCGGAAGAAAAAATAGACTGCTATAAAGCGGATTGCCGCAATGAGAATGTGTTCTTGCTCCGTTTCGGCGTGAATCCCACTTACCATCATCCCATCGGCATGCGAAAATTTCCGAAAAGGAAAGAGGTGCTGTTTGCAGGCTCTTGGTATGAAAAATACCCTGATCGCCAGGAAGAGACGAGGGTTCTGTTTGACGGGGTATTGGAGGCAGGGAAAGGCTTAAAAATTATTGACCGGAATTTTGAACTGAAGCTGGAACAGTTCTTTTTCCCGGAAGAGTATTTGCCGTATGTTTCCCCTTCGATCCAGCATCAATATTTACAAAAGCTGTATAAACTGTTTGATTGGACCATTAACCTGAACAGTGTAAAATACAGCAATTCGATGTTTGCCAACCGGATTTATGAAGTGCAGGCTTTGGGGAACAATTTGCTTTCCAATTACAGTATCGGGGTCAATAATCAATTTCCGAATGTATTCACGATTTATGATGAAAAAGAAATTCCATCTATTTTTGACGCCTTTACGGAGGAAGAAGTATATCAGCATCAGGTTTGGGGTATTCGAAGGGTCATGTCCAAAGAAACGAGCTATCACCGCGTTGAAGAAATGCTTGAAAAAATTGGCATTCAGACTGGAACCAAGAACCGAAAAGCAGCTGTGATCGTAAAGGAGAAAACACAGGCTGTTTGCTCTGCATTTCACAAACAGACGTATCCGTATAAAAAGCTCTTTGCCGAAAACGAAGTGAATGAAGAAGCCTTAACAGAATATGATATCGTGGCTTTTTTTGATCCCCAAAAGGAGTACGGGGAGTTTTACCTGGAAGATATGATCAATGGATTTAAGTATACAAATTGCGATTATATTACGAAGGATGCCTATGTAGATGGCCATCAGCCGGTGGAAGGCATCGAACACGACTATGTCGACCAAATGAAAGATAAATATAGAACTGTTTTTTGGAAGGAAGCCTTCGGATTATCCGCATTATTGGAAATGGAAGGCCCTGTCTCAATCGACAATGGATACAGCATCGACCGATTTGAATTTTACAGCAAAAAAGTGGAAAAAGCCATTCAGCCAAAAAAATATAAGTTATCCGTGATTGTCCCGGTTTACAATAATGGGGACCACTTGTGGAACAAATGTTTTTTGAGCTTAAAGAGAAGCTCTTTGTTTGATGAGATGGAAATTGTCATGGTGGATGACGGGTCGACGGACGGGTATACGCCGGGGATCGTGAGAAGAATTTCAAATGAATATGCCAATGTAAAAACGTATTTCTTTAAAGACGGGGGCAGCGGCAGCGCGTCGCGTCCGAGAAATAAAGGCGTCGAGTTGGCTTCGGCGGATTATATTGCGTATCTTGACCCGGATAATGAAGCGATTGAAGACGGATATTTTCATCTGTATAAGGAACTGCAAAGCGGACACTATGACATGGCTGTCGGCAACATGGTCCGCCTGGCTCATGATGAAATGCTGTTTGATTATTATCAGACAGCCATTCAATATAATGGAAGCAGCGTCATATCCGGAAATGTGCACCAATTTTTAAGCAGCAGCCAATTTAAGGCTATGAGCATTCAAGCCTTAGTGGTAAGGAAAGAGGTTATTGTAAAGAACGGCCTGCAAATGGTCATCGGTGCCGCGGGACAGGATACCCTCTTTTTTCACGAGTTGCTTTTGCACGCCCGGAGAACAAAAGTGATTAATCGACCGATCCACATATACTATGCCGCTGTCTCTGGATCTACGGTGAACACGGTGACGAAACGTTTTTTTGAGAAATATTACCTGCTGGAAAAAGAGAGAATAAAGTTTCTTAAAAGACATGGTTTACTTGAGGAGTACATGGCGAAACGATTTAATTATTATTTTAACAATTGGTACCTGGACAAATTAAAACACGTAAGAGAAGAAGATGCCTTCGGATCGCTCATGGTCCTGGAGAACATTTTTGCACTGTACGAGGATTACCTGGTTCATGAAGATGAAGAGCTTGCCAAGTTTAAAAGCATCTTGAACGAACGGGATTACGAGCAAATTTTAAATGAATTTGTTTATGAACATCAAAAGGCATGGGTGTCCTGAACGCTTTGGAGGGGCCTGAAAATCATTCTGTGCGGATGATGGAACAGCATATAAAACAAGGGACTGATCATTGTTGAATAACAAAATCAAAGTCATGGCCATTTTTGGTACAAGGCCGGAAGCCATCAAGATGGCACCGCTCATATTGGAATTGGAAAGGCACTCGAATGAATTCGAAACGATTGTGACCGTAACAGCCCAGCATCGGCAAATGCTGGACCAGGTACTTGATACATTTGGTATTCAGCCGGACTTTGACCTGAACATGATGAAGGACAGGCAAACTCTTGCTGAGGTAACAACCGCTGCGCTTACGGGCTTGGATAAGGTCATGAAGATAACGCAGCCTGATCTTGTGCTGGTGCATGGCGATACAACGACCACTTTTGCGGCCGGTCTGGCTGCTTTTTACAATCAAATTCCGGTGGGTCATGTAGAAGCCGGGTTAAGGACCTGGAATAAATATTCCCCGTTTCCGGAAGAATTGAACCGGCAGCTCGCGGGAGTGATTGCGGATCTTCATTTCGCTCCGACCCAGCAATCGGCCAATCATTTGCTGGAAGAGGGAAAAAAGGAAGAAACGATTGTTATTACCGGTAATACGGCCATCGATGCCCTGAAAACGACCGTGAGAGAGGAATATACGCACCCTGTGCTTGAAAAAGTCGGGGAAGACCGTCTCATTCTGTTAACGGCCCATCGGCGGGAGAACCTGGGTGAACCGATGAGAAATATATTCCGGGCCGTAAAGCGGCTGGCGGAGGATCATCAGGACATACAAGTGGTCTATCCAGTTCATATGAACCCTGCTGTAAGGGAAACGGCGAATGAGATGTTGGGGAACGATCCCAGAATTCATTTAATCGAACCGCTGGATGTGATGGACTTTCACAACTTTGCAAACAAGGCATATCTGATCCTCAGTGATTCCGGCGGGGTTCAAGAAGAAGCTCCGTCATTGGGAGTCCCAGTCCTGGTATTGAGGGATACGACGGAGCGTCCGGAAGGAATCGAGGCGGGAACTCTAAAATTAACCGGACTTCAGGAAGAAACCATCTATCAAATGGCAAATGAACTATTAACCGATCCATCTGCCTATGAAAAAATGGCCAAAGCCGTCAACCCGTACGGGGATGGGGAGGCATCCAGGTGCATTGTGGAGGCTATTCGTCGTAAGTTTTCGGGCGGTGCCTGTGACGCCCCGATAATAGTCGAATCGTGTCGAGTACAATCAAGCCATGGTTCCACAAAAATAGACCTTGGATAGTCTCAAGGTCTATTTTTCTATCATTATTCTATTTTCTCTAAGTCGCTTGCCAGGATCATGAAAAGCTTCGTTGTTCCACCGCTCACGTTTGAAAATGAAGTGTTCATTAGGGGAAGTCCAATAAATTGAATGGCATCGTCCTCCAGGAGATCTGTTTCCCCAATGTATAAGAGATGATAATTGGTTTGGTTTTGGGGATTTTGAAGATGGATAATGGTAATTTCCTTGTTTAATCCCTCAGAGTTTACTTCTTGTATATCAAGGATCACTCCTTGGTCTTGGTACATCGTTCCGGAATGTTTATCAATGTCTTTACCTAAATGTCGATAATCAATGCTTGTATCGACAAGTTCCTCGGATACTTCTTTGTCATGATTTATAAATACTTCGATATTGTTGTCAATGAACTCCAAGGATGTACTCGTAATCTCTTTTCCTTCTTCTACTTCAACAGCTCTGTTGTCTGCATCAATGAACTGAGCTACAAAAGCGATTGACTCAGCTTCAGATTGTTTTTCAGCTGCTTCTCCTTCTTCACTGCTTGTCCCTTTGGATGTATTTTGCAAGAGAAAAATACACAATAGTGCAATCAAAAGTGCATAACTTTGCCAGCCTATTCCGTTAGTGATTCTGTCTTGATAACGCGTGAGTCATTCGGTAGCTTTCTCCAGTGAAACT
>NZ_JBHUEO010000057.1:0-34953 GCF_042680885.1 Siminovitchia sediminis
TGATTCGACACCAACTACAGTAGAGAAGATTTGAATGGCTGGCAAGGTCTTTTTTCTTTTAAATAAAATGCAAAGTTATGTACGTTTATGTTTCATAACTCTGCACTTTTATTTTGCACTACACAATACAAATTATCATGCAGGAAGAAAGGAATGCTTTTTATCCTACATATTAAACGCTGCTGTTACAATTAGATATCAATTAAGAAAATAAAAAATGTTCGTTTATGGAACCATGCAAATATAAATAAAGGAAGACTCAAAAGAAACAAACCTAATCCTGTTGGAAAGCGATAATCATAATGCAGGATAAGGGCAATACTTAATAAAGTTATTAACCCATATATGTTGTTCATTTTTTTGGAAATTCGAAAAATCAATGTATTTTTATAATTTCAAGCTTTTAAAATAGGGGTCACTTTATCAATAGCTTCTTGTAATTTTTGACTATTTAACTTATACATTTGTTTGGCCTCCTTTGATTCAGTTCCAAGAGCAAACAACTCTAAGTCAGCTTGGCATTTTTTTAGAGTTGAAAGAATTAAAGGTCTTTCTTGGGGGGACGCAACTTGCAACTTATCATCGAAAAGGTCAACCGTTAACTCTCCAAAAGAATTAATTTGTCCAAGAAATACATTTTCAACCGTAACCCCTAATTTATCTAACTCTGTATGTAACCATGCGCGACTTCTTCCAATTGTAGCTAGTGGTTCATCCATGATCACACCATCCATAATGACAGTTTGAGGCTCTTTGACGGAAGGGACTGATAAGTTTAAGGCTTTTGCTGTTAAAGGTTGGTTCTCCTTTTTTAACATAACGGATAAATCTCCTGTTGCCTCTAATACAGCGAATTCGACATCAGCTACCTGATAGACATCCTTCTTACGAAGTAATGCTAATAATTCATCTATCGTGTATCTTTCTTTTTTTAAATTATCTTCCATGATTTTTCCATCTTTGATAAATACAGTTGCTTTCCCTTCTATAAAATTACGAAAACCTTTGCTTTTTAAGGAAATTAAACCAGCGAAAAAGGGGATAGCAGCAAAGATGACTATTCCAATGACTCCGTGAAAAATATTCCGTTCAAGTCCCATAGCTACTTCTGCTCCAATACTTCCAATTGACATACCGGTGACATATTCAAAGAAAGATAGTTCAGAAATTTGCTTTTTCCCTAACCACTTTGTAATGAAAAATAAAACAACAACAAAGAATGCTGACCGTAAAGCTATATCTAACCATTCAGGCACTGCTTGATACCCCCTGTAAATATAGTTTTTCTAGAAACCTTTGTACTGAAGTTCCTCTCCTTCTAGTTCTCCTACTCTTTTTTTTAAATCTTTTGTTACTTCGTGTACTACCATCATAGCCTCATGCAAAGTTCGCTTCGATTCATCATCAAGAGTCCGTAATGCTAAACTTGAGAGACTTGCTTCTACCCCTTTTAGACTGGCAAAACACTGTTTAACATCTGATCCTACTGTCATCCTAATTCTCCTTATCCTTTTGGCTTAAAAATTAAAGCTCCTATCATGCCGAAAACAATGGAAGCTGAAATACCAGAACTAGTTACTTCAAACATTCCTGTCAGTACACCAACTAACCCATGTTTTTCTGCTTCCTGCATCGCACCATGAACAAGCGAATTCCCAAAACTTGTAATCGGAACGGTAGCCCCTGCCCCAGCAAAATCAATCAAAGGCTCGTATAGTCCAAATCCATCTAAAAGCGCCCCAATCACTACAAGAGCACTTAAGGTATGACCTGGTGTCAATTTAAATACATCAAACATAATTTGCCCAATGATACAAATTAAACCGCCTACGACAAAAGCCCAAAAATAGATCATGTTAATTGTTCACCTCCGTATTCAATTGACACTGCATGGGCGATACAAGGAATTGTTTCATTTTGCTGAAAGGACAACGGTGAAAGCAAAGCACCTGTTGCCACAACTAACATTCGTTTAAATTCACCTTTTTTCATGCGGTTTAATAAATGCCCATAAACTACCGTTGCTGAACAGCCTGCACCGCTTGCCCCTGCAAGAACGGGTTGTCCTTCCCGATAAATCATAAGGCCACAATCTTGGTATTGTTCTTCACTAATAGGAGTTCCATGCTTTTTAAATAGATCCATGGACACTTCCTGTCCGATTTGGCCAAGGTCACCGGTTACAATTAAATCGTAATAAGATGGCTCAACATTTCGTTCCTTTAAATGGGCTTCAATGGTATCAACCGCAGCTGGCGCCATAGCTCCTCCCATGTTAAATGGATCTGTCAATCCCATATCGATTACACGACCAATTGTGGCAGATGTGACATGAGGTCCTTCCCCAGAATCACTTAATAGGGCTGCACCTGCACCAGTAACCGTCCATTGTGCCGTAGGTGGCTTTTGTCCACCATACTCAGTTGGATACCGAAATTGTTTTTCAACAGCTGTATCATGACTGGAAGCTCCTGTTAACAAATATTTCGCTCCTTTTGTATTTACAATATAAGCACCTAGAGCCAGTCCTTCCATCGAGGTAGAGCAAGCACCGAATAAGCCAAAATAAGGCGCTCCAATCGTTCTGCTAGCGAAACTTGTTGGGGTGATTTGATTGATTAAGTCCCCAGCTAGGATAAATTGAACTTGATCTTTTTGTATGCCCCCTTTTTCCATGGCTTTTTGGCAAGCCTCTTCAAAAAGGATTTTATGTGCTTTCTCATAGGAATCCTGCCCAAGCCATAAATCAGCATGAAGAGTATCGAAATCATCTGGGATAGCACCATTGGCTTCAAATGGTCCACCAACGGTTCCAGTGGAGATAATGACAGGCTTTTGTTCGAAGATCCATGTACGATGACCTGCTAGCATTATAAACCACCCCACTGGATTAAAGTGGTTTTAATTAAGGCAATGACAAAAGCAGAAAAAACACCAAATAAAATAACCGCCCCCGCTAATTTAAACATGTTGCCACCTACGCCCAGTACAAATCCTTCGGTTCGATGCTCAATGGCAGGCGATATAACCGCATTGCCAAAACCTGTTACAGGTACAGCTGTTCCAGCCCCACCAAATTGGGCCATTCGATCATATACGCCAAAACCAGTAAGAAGCATTGTAATAAAAATTAACGTACCCACCGTCGGATTTCCGGCCGTTTGCTCAGTAAAATCGAAATAATAAATGTAAAAGTCTGAAATAAGCTGACCAATCAAACAAATAAGTCCACCGGTTAAAAAGGCCTTAATGCAATTTTTAACAACCGGTCTTTTGATCTCTCGTTGTTTTTGCAATTTTTGATATTCCTGTTGCACAGGAGTAAGTTGTTTCTTTTGATTGTTAGACATAACTCGATCCTTCCTCTTTAGGTTTGTTCCTTCATAAGACTTTTCAGTTTGTTCAAATCATTTTTTAAGTTCTTCTTATTCATATCGTTTTTTTTCAGTCTTTGCTCGACCTTTTCAAGCTCCCAGAATATTTTTTTATCAGTCGAAACAAAAACTTTATAGTCCGGATATTTTTTTTCTAAGTCGGATTTTACTGACTTCTCGATACTCTTTAATCGAAATCGATCAAAATTCTCAACTTTAATCGCTGCCATAAGCTCTTTATCAGTATTCACAGCTTTTACGTCTGTAATATCTTCCTTGGCAATTATCTTTTCTTTCGCATGATTGGCAACGGATTGATCAATTGGCTTACTTGTATGTACTTGTGAAATACCAAAAGTACTATTACCTTGAATAAATTCATTTTGATTACCATTACATCCTGATGCGAAACCAATGACCATTATAATAAAAAGTAGGTTTTTCAATGTGGTTATTTTATCTTTCAAAAAAATCACCTCCATGTTTTTCCATTATTTGAACAGCTGAAAAAAGGTTGGTTAAGAGGCCAACCTTTTTTCGCCTTACTATTACTGTTGTTTGTATTGAGGTTCTTCTTGTTCGATTTGTTGAACACGTGGTTCAATGCTGTCTACAACGGATTGGGTTTGCTTAGCAGCATCTTGGTAAAGCTGCTTCGCTTGTTCATTATCTGTACTAAGAGCAAATGTTTCAAAGCTAGCTTGAGCGCTTTTTAATCCCGCTAGAGCTGTCTTAACGTCATTAATAACTGTCATGACTTTCACCTCCTATATTTTTCTTTGAAACCTTTCTTAGAATGTTTCAAGATAGAAATGTTTATTCATACAAAGTTTTTAAAATTTAAATTATACTTCTTATCTTTTAGGAAAAAATACTCTTGGCAGGAAAAAATTAAGGAAGGGAGAATAGGATAAATTGGACAGTTGAACTTTTATAAAAGCTGATGAAAGTACAATTGTTTTACCATTCGAGGGGAATTTTCTTTTCGAGAAGTAAGACTGGTATGCTTTTTTATTTAGAAATGAGTATTGATGCAGTTTGTATTTTTCATTAAATAATAAAAAAGAGGTAGACGGAGTATGGATAAGGACTATCTTGAAACGATTTCAGGACCAAAACCACGAGCAAGGTCTAAGCAATTTAATAGAAATATAAATCAGTATTTTTCCCATCCTATCATACATAAGGAAATTAATGGTGATAAAATATATGTTGCCTTGGATCTAGACAGAATCTGGAATAGGATCAATTAATATTTAGTTAAGCGACAAATACTCCCCACCTGCGTATAGGTGGGGAGTATTTAATGCCTATAGTGAAACCAAAGGGATGATATGTCCAAAGGTGGCTGGTTCTTTAACACTAGTCTAAAATACCTGCATATTTTTGACCACTATGTGGCAATCTACCCAAGTGATTACAACATTGTTAACAAGGAGGAAACATCATGCAACAACCGCAGACGGGTATGGTTAATCAACAAGCACAAGCTTTCATGACGCAGCCGCCTGAAATAATGTCAACAAAGGATCATCTCTATTTAAACGATATGTTAAGCTGGAATCTACTTGCGATGAAGAAAATGCATTTTTTCGCTCAACAATGTCAAAATCCAGAAGTAAGAGCAGCACTTGAACAAGCTGGACAAATGCACAACCGACACTATCAACAGCTGCTTCAACAGATGCAACAGTATGTAACTCAACCTTCACAAAATATGAATCAATAAGGAGGATACGATAGTGGAAAATAATACTCCAAACAAAATTAAGAATCCTGAAACACCAGTTCCCAAGACGCCGCAAATGAACGATAGAGATTTTCTAAACGATGCCTTAACTACGGAAAAATATATATCTTCCTCATATTCGACTGCATTAAAAGAAGCAAGCCATGGGTCGTTGTATCGTACAATTGCGTCTATTTCCCAAGAAACAGAAGACTGTCACCGCAATCTATATAACTTAATGTTTAAAAACGGATGGTATGCTTTGGAAAAAGAAACTCCACAAACTATTCAACAATCGGTTCAACAATTTTCTAACTACATGCAAAGTCAAGATCCTTATAGAGGCAATTTAATACAATAAAGAACACTTGTTAAAGGAAAGTAAACTCAGGGTAAAACAACAATAATTATGCAAGACAAAGAGGCTGGGACATAACTAGCCACACAGAAAGAAAAAAGAGTTCCGATCATCGGTTTTTGATGGCCGGAACCTTTTTTTGTTGGCTTTTGCTCTTTCAGATCGCCTTAGGTGCTCATAGCGGTGAACTTTCTCAAGTTTACCGCCATAAGCGCAAATCCCAATTCATTGTTCACCTTCTTTTTCCCCCTTACGGAGAAACGGGTGAAACGCAAATTAGCCTTCAGGAATCCGAAGACTGGCTCCACGTCGATTTTACGTTTTCCGTAGATCTCCCCAGTTTTCTCTTCTGAAAGCTGCTGTCTGATATATTCTTTTTGCTGTTCCCATTTTACATTGTATCTGACCTGCCGGTTATGCCCTTCTTTGGCTTTGGTACACTGAGAACGCAGCGGGCAATCTGAACAGTCCTCACACTCATAGACTTTAAACGTCCGGGTGAAACCATACCGGTCTGTCCGATTGGATAGGTACCGGAACGTCAACTTCCGGCCATATGGACAGGTGAAAGTGTCGCTTTCCCTGTCGTATTCCCAGTTGGCGGAATGGAAGGGGTTGTCCTTAAATTTCTTTTTCTTCTCTTTTCGGTATGTATTATAGGTAATGAGCGGAATGCGATTTCGGTTAGTGACCACGTCTTCGTAATTTTGCTCGCTGCCATAGCCTGCATCTGCAACGATGTAGGATGGCAGGTCAAAAAAGCCTTCTTCGATCTTGTTCAAAAAAGGAATGAGGGTGCGTGTATCCGTCGGGTTTGGGAAAACATCATAAGCGAGCACATATTGTCCCTCGGTCCCAACCTGCACATTGTAGCCCGCCTTTAGCTGACCGTTTTTCATGTAATCATCTTTCATGCGCATGAAAGTGGCATCGTGGTCAGTTTTCGAATAGCTATTGCGATCCCCGAAAATTTTCATGTCATTTTTGTATCTCTGCTTTCGCTCCAAAAAGTCCTTAAATTGCTTGCGGTATTGTTTAGGGGCTTTGCGTGTAGAGCGCAAGCGCTTCCGTTCGCCCATATCTTCGCTGGCCTCTATTTTTTTATCATAGTCTTTCACCGTCTCATCGAGCTTTTCGACTACTTCGGCCAATTCCTTGATGGACAGTTCCTCCGGGCTTTCCCGTTCTATTTCGGGAATGATCTCGTGCTCCAGCAATTCCTCATACATTTGATTGGATTTTTCCACAAGGCTGGCACTGTATCTTTCAACAGACTTGCGCCAGACAAACGTAAACTTATTGGCGTTCGCTTCGATTTTGGTGCCATCGATAAAAATCGCCTCTTCATCGATCAGCTTCTCCTGTACAAGCTGGCATCGAAATTGGACAAAGCACTGGCGCAGCAGCTCTTTGACCTCGGGATGGACGCGAAAACGATTAATGGTGCGGTAGCTTGGTTCATACCCTTGGGCCAACCACATCATACGCACACTGTCCCCAAGCAGCCCTTCGATCTTTCTTCCCGAGAAAACAGACTGAGTGTAGGCGCACAGGATAATCTTCATCATCATCCGCGGGTGATAGGCAGGGCAGCCGGTTTCCCGCACAAAAACAGTGAATGCTTCATCTGGAATGCTTTCCACCACATCGTTGACGGCATAGGCAATGTCATTTTCCTGTAGTTTTATTTCCAAATCCAGCGGCAAAACAACCTGATTCATGTTATAATCTTTAAACATAAGGATACCTCCGATTAATTATGGTTGTGGTGACTTTAATTCTATCAGAAGGTATCCTTTTTTACTCGCTAAAACACATAAAGAGTGGCATCTACACCAACTTATGTTGGTGGATGCCACTCTTTTTATTTACTGGGTTTTGTCCCAGCCTCTTCTCTTCTTTAGAACCTTCCTACAAACGTGTTCAAAGTATTAAATTGCTCAAATCCTGCCATATAAATACTAAAATAAGGTTGTGTTAAAAATGAATCAAGAAACTAAAATTGCAAATGAGCTTCAGAAAATGTTGACTGAAAATCAAATCCCTGTTTCCGTCCAGGAAGATATTAATGTGCTCTCTGAAAAATTAGCTAATGGAGAACTTACACTTGGTGAATTAGAAAATAAAGATCAGTTTGTAGTAGAGGTTATTCAAAAAGCAAAAAATAGAATCGGATAAAATAGGGAAACTTTGTAATATTATCATACATAATTGCCTCATTTTTAATTTTATTACTGTATTTCATCAAATTTCTTTTTTAGACTATCTGAATAAAAAAAGAATAAACGTAAAAAATAATTTAGAAATTACAACAATCGAAAGGGCGGTAAAGATGAATCATAAGTGGATGAAACTTTTATCAACAGTTTTTCTTTCAATGTTCTTGTTATTAGGGTGTAATAATGGAGATGACGATAATAATCCACCACCTGAGGATGTAACTCCTGGGACAGAGGAACCAATTGAAGATCCTGAAGACGCAACAGATCCAGATACTATTGATGAAAATAATGTCACCCCTGATACAGAAGAATCAATTGAAGATGCTGAAGACGCAACAGATCCAGATAATATTGATGAAAATAATGACAACACTGATACAGAAGAACCAATTGAAGATCCTAAAGATGTAAATGACGCAGATAATAAAGATGAATAAGTTTATACACCGTTTGTTCTCAAACGGTGTTCTTTATGGTGCGCCCGGCATGGGCTATAACTTGGTGGTGAAAGTCCACTACAGGCTTGGCAGTAGGAACTGTTAGCTAAAGGCAAGGGTGTCCATCGTGAGGTGGAATCTGAAGGAAGCCGGAGGCAAAATCCCGAACTGACGAACAGAAACTGTATAAAAGGCTGAATTGGAATGGATGAGTTTGCCAAACAAAACAAAGTCCGATACTGCACGAGTTCCATACAGTAAATACAGCAGTTACATGGGAGGAAGGTTGTAGTTCTTACCCGGGGAGGTCTTACAAGGGTTCCCGACAAGAGGGATGTAACATCCCACAGGAACAAACTTGTCAGCAATGGCAAGTTGAATTGTAAGAAGTCAGCAGAGGCCATAGTAGTTCCTTCGGAACGAAGGGCCGAACAATAGTAATCTTGGAGGAATACGGAGGTGAAGACAGTGCAAAGACCACAGAAAACATCGAAAGATGGCTATATGCAAAGGGATAAGTTGGAAACTGAAGAGTATGCAAAAGCGTGCAGTACTGTCATCAAAGAAGTAGGAAGCCAAGATGGTATCGATTTAATTGATAAAGTGATTGATGATAACAACCTTCTTATGGCATGGCTGGATGCTCCGGTTAATAAATATTTCGCTCCTTTGGTATTCACGATATAAGCACCTAGGGCCAATCCTTCCATAGACGTAGAGCAGGCACCGAATAAACCAAAATACGGGGCTCCAATTGTTCGACTAGCGAAACTTGTTGGGGTGATCTGATTGATTAGGTCCCCAGCTAGGATAAATTGAACTTGATCCTTTTGGATGCCCCCTTTTTCCATGGCTTTTTGACAGGCCTCTTCAAAAAGGATTTTATGTGCTTTCTCATAGGAATCCTGTCCAAGCCATAAATTAGCATGAAGGAGATCGAAATCTTCTGCGATTGCTCCGTTTGCTTCAAATGGTCCACCAACTGTTCCAGTAGAAAGTATGACGGGTTTTTGTTCGAAGATCCATGTACGATGACCTGCGAGTATCATAAACCACCCCACCTAATTAGAATTGTCTTTACTAATGCAATAACAAACGCAGAAAAAACACCAAATAATATAACAGACCCAGCTAATTTAAACATATTACCTCCGACTCCTAATACAAACCCTTCGGTTCGATGTTCAATAGCAGCTGAAATGACAGCATTGCCAAAACCGGTAACTGGAACTGCTGAACCAGCTCCTCCAAATTGAGCAATTCGGTCATAAACCCCAAAACCGGTAAGAAGCATAGCAATAAAAATTAATGTACCCACAGTTGGATTTCCAGCCGTTTGGTCTGTAAAATCAAAATAATAAATAAAGAAGTCTTGAATAACCTGGCCAATAAGACAAATCAGACCACCTGTTATAAAGGCCTTTATACAATTTTTAAAAACGGGTCTGTCGATTTCTCGATTTTTTTGCAATTTTTGATATTCTTGTTGCACCGGGGTTAGTTGTTTCTTTTGATTATTTGACATAGCTTGCCCCTTTCTCTTTAAGTTTTCTCTTTCATTAGATTTTTAATTTTATTTAAATCTTTTTTTAAGCTCTTCTTATCTGTGTTGCCTTTTTGAAGTTTCTGTTCTAATTGTTCCAATTCCCACATCATTTTTTTATCTGACGAAACAATTATTTCATGGTTTGGGTACATTTTTTCCAAGTCGGATTTTATTGACTTCTCAATTTTCTTTAATCGAAAGCGATCAAAATTATCAACTTTTATTGCTGCAAAAAGCTCTTTTTCTGTATTCACAGCCTTTACATCTGAAATTTCTTCTTTGGCAATAATTTTTTCTTTAGCCCTATTGGCAACTGATTGATCGATGGGTTTAGTCGTATGTACCAGTGAAACACCTAAATCATTGTTATCCTCATCTAACTGATTTTGGTTATCGTTACATCCTGTTCCAAACCCGATCACGGCTAAAATGGAAAGAAAAATTTTTATTTTGGTTATTTTGTCTTTCATGAAACCATCTCCGTTTTTCCCATTATTTAAAGGAATTAAAAAAGGTTGGCCTCCCAACCAACCTTTTTTATCTTACTCATTATTGTTGTTTGTATTGAGGTTCTTCTTGTTCAATTTGTTGAACGCGTGGTTCAATGCTGTTAATAACAGATTGGGTTTGTTTAGCAGCATCTTGGTAAAGTTGCTTTGCCTGTTGATTATCTGTACCAAGAGCAAATGTTTCGAAACTTGCTTGTGCACTTTTTAAGCCTGCTAGAGCTGTCTTAACATCATTTATTACTGTCATGATGAATCCTCCTTGAATTTTTTTTGACCTTTTTAGATTACCTGAATCAGAATTTTCTTCTTTGGCAAATTCTTTTCGGGAATATAGACCTAAAATTACTTTTGGCGAATAGCACGATTTTTTCTGTAGTAACCTCGTTTCCAGATCCCCATCAGTTCTTCTATTTGGTGACGATTATAGGATTGCGATGAATCATCTTTTTGGATAATGTGTCTCATCTCAAATTTTTTTCACCGTTCCCTTTAGTGAACATCATTAAACATAGATGTTGCCTCTGCTTTGCTTTAATTTGGTTAGTAATCCATTTGATTTGCCATGCCATTCCTCCCGTTTATGATTTAGTACAAAAGTATTATTCTTCGAATAAAATGTTTTATTATCAATTCTAAAAAATTTTCCTATCCCCGGTATCAACCTCAGTATTTATTTATAATTCATTATAGGTATACAACGTTTTAATTTCCTTCTGCCTTCATAGTTCTTTTTTTACCGTGTATCTCTTTCATTTTAAATTAGGGATATTAACCCAAGAATAAAAATAGGTAAATGCATATTCTGGATTAAAAATGAAATGAAGGTGCTTTTCATGAATCCAGAACCGCAATATGATTACAATTTATCTCAGGAAAATAATCAGGTTGAAAATTTAGACCAAAGGATTTGGGGTATAAGGCCATTTTTCTTTAGGCCCTTTTTTAGGCCATTCCCCTTTAGACCCTTCTTTTGGGGACCTTATTAGGCTAACCCATTTCTAAGCGGATTATTAGGCGGTTTATTAGGTGGACTAATAGTGTTGTTAAGCCCTTAGATTTAAATGATCTAAGGGTTTTTCGTAGCCATTAAAAGGGATACATCAAATTTTTACGGCTACTCCGACTTAAAAAAAATTACCTAACTTCTCACATTTAATGGAGGAAAGTGGTTCCATCTAAAGTATATTCCTCAAATGATTGGGAAATTTAGTAAAGAATGTGAGCGCTGCCCGCGAGCATTGCAATTATTTATGAAAGAGAGGAAATTTATTGTTACAACTGAAGGAGTTATATTCAGATCTTCAAAACCAAACTGAAAAAGCAATAAAGGAAATTGAAAATTCTGATCACCCGATTGCGATTTTGCTTCAAACTATTTGAGAGAGCAACTGGAAATGATTAAAAAAATAATGCAAGAGCTTTCAAATGATGGGGCCGAACTAAAGAACATGTCAGAATTTCTGTCTATTATTTATCATGATAATGAAATAGCCCACCCTACATTTCGAGCATGGAAAAGAGCAGTTGAATGGATGAATCTTCCGTACCTGGAATCAGCAAGAAATTTGGAGCCGTTATTCCAGGAGATAAAGACCAACCTTGAACACTCAGCTGCTGAATTGGAAAGGATTTATGGGGCTAAGCAAACAAAATATATCATTCCATCTTTTTACATATCTGCCCTTCGCTAACAGCATAATCTTTTTTCTCAAAACTACTATCCAAGGAGGAAGTTCAATGTCCTGGGAAACGGAAAGAACCGATATAAATATGTACAGCCAGGGAGATATTGATAAGTGGGTGTACAGTACCTGTAATATATGCTCAATCGGCTGCGGCTGCTATATAGCCGTGAAAGATGAGAAGATAGTCGGAATCAAGGGAAACAGTGCCCACCCCATTAACAGAGGCAGACTTGGCCCCAAAGGGGAAAATCAGTGGTATGCCAATAACAGCCCTGATCGCCTGTTAACTCCCATGATCCGTGATTCTTCCGGAAAGTTGGTTCCTGCAACATGGGATGAGGCGATGAATTTAATGGTAAAAAAAGCGACCGATTCTCTAAAACAGAGAGGGTCAAATAGCGATTCAACCGGACAAGGTCTCTTAGAGGATTACTATACAATCGCAAAGTTCCGCAGGGCCGGCTTGCAAACTCATTTACTAGATGCCAATACTCGGCTTTGTACAGCTACCACCGAATTCTGCTTACTACAATCGTTTTGCTAGAATTGGCAATGTGGTACAAAAAGGACTAGTATTTGTTCCCTTTCATTTTGGCAGTTGGGAAAGTTAAGGAATACATTATCCCCAAAAGGCTAAAATAATCGTCCCCCTTGGATATTTTCAGCCCTGAATAATCGAGATCATTGCAATTAATCCCGCCGGTAAAAGCTTCCCTACCGTCGAGAAAGTCCGATTGTTGGAAGACAAATTATTTGAGATGGATGCGACGGGTGATACAAGTGCTAATAAATGGAATGAGCCCAAAACCAATCACAGGGAATAGTGCATTAAACGCTGTGAAGGATAGCGCTGCTTTAAATCCTCCGCATGGCGATGGAGGCCGAACATGAGAAATTGAAGTAATAATAGTTTCCATTCGGATTATCCTTGAACATCCCCATCGGTTCAGTGGTGAACGCTTGAAGAAGCAGAAACCAAAGCGAGATTAAGAAGTATTAATCATGAAAATAACCTGAATGAGATTGTACAGCACGCCTAATCCAGAATGAGGTTGAGGAAGGAAAGTTCATACAAAAAGAGTATTTTACCTTCGAGGAAGTCTACGATATGTGGATGAAGGAACAGGAAAAGAAATTGAAGATTTCCTCCCTTGCAAACAAGCGTTCAAAATTCAATAAGCATATCCTGCCGAATTTCAGGAAGCTATACATCGATCAGATTACGTCCGAACAATGCCAGGCATTCATTGATGAACTCTCTACGAAAATGAAATCTTTTAAAGATTACGGGAACCAGATGGATTTATTATTCCGTTACTCCAAACGGAAAAAAATCATCAAGGAAAATCCAATGGACTATGTAGCCTACCCGTACTATGAGGATGAATATTCGTCAAAGGAGGAAGATACAGGCGTGGAGTTTTGGGAAAAAGAAACCGTTAATACTTTCCTTACTCGGGCTGAACAGGAGCTTTCTTTCCGGGTATTTGCGATGTTCCGGACTTTCTTATATACCGGCATTCGGAAAGGTGAACTGTCCGCGTTGCTTGAAAGTGACTTATGTCAAGATAAAAAGGAACTGTCCATCAATAAAACGCTTGTATGGATCAACGGAGATTATCAGCTGCTTCAACCGAAAACGAAAAACTCATTCCGGAAGATTGGGCTGGATGATGAAACTTTTAATGTATTGGTTAAACTCATTGAATTGAACCGGCGCTTACGTGAGGAACACGGGAATCCAAATATCGAACCTTTCTTGTTTCCAAGACCGTCTGACCTGAAACCGATGCGGAGTGCATACCCGAATGAAACGCTGCATTCAACCTGTAAAAGATTTAAGATAAAAAATATTAAAGTACACGGTTTAAGGCACACACACGCCTCTATGCTGTTTGCAGCTGGTGCAAGGATGAAAGACATTCAGAAACGGTTGGGCCATTCGAGGATTAGTACAACGATGGATATTTACACGCATATTTCGGAAAAAGCAGATGGAGAACTTAGCAAAAAATTGGTGAGTTTTCTAAATAACGAAGATAATGAAAATCAAGACGAGAGGATCTGAAATTTTTTCATGAATAATTCCAGTCAGATTCCAGTCACGGGGCCATATTCAAGCAAAATAAAAGGCCCATTTGGGAACCTCTTGAAAAGTCCAAATGGGCCAAACCCTTGATATATATGGGTTATTAACGCTTTGAGAATTGTGGCGCGCGACGTGCACCTTTAAGACCGTACTTCTTACGCTCTTTCATACGTGGGTCACGTGTTAAGAGACCTGCACGCTTAAGAGGTGCACGGTATTCAGGGTCGGCTTCCAGCAATGCACGGGCAATACCGTGGCGGATTGCTCCTGCTTGGCCTGTATAGCCTCCGCCATTTACGTTAACCAATACGTCATAGTTGCCAAGAGTTTCAGTTGCAGCTAACGGCTGCTTGATTACTTCGCGCAAAGCCGCGAATGGAATATAGTCTTCTGCTTCACGATTATTAATAACGATACGGCCTTCGCCAGGTACTAAACGTACACGGGCTACGGAGCTTTTACGACGGCCTGTACCATAATATTGAACTTGTGCCATTGTGATCCTCCTTTTAAATTACCCGCGAAGTTCGTAGGTTTGCGGTTGTTGTGCTTGGTGCGGATGCTCAGGTCCTGCATATACGTTCAGTTTTCTGAACATTTGACGTCCCAAAGGTCCTTTGGGAAGCATTCCTTTGATTGCAAGCTCAAGCATTTTTTCCGGTCTTTTTGCTCTCATTTCAGCAGCTGTCGTCGCTTTGATGCCGCCGGCATAACCAGAGTGACGGTAGTACATTTTGTCGTTCATTTTGTTGCCAGTCAATTCGATTTTCTCAGCATTTACAATAATCACATGATCGCCAGTATCCACATGAGGCGTATAAGTCGGTTTATGTTTACCGCGCAGCAATGTTGCAACTTCTGTTGCAAGGCGGCCCAATGTTTTGCCTTCAGCGTCAACAACGTACCATTTACGTTCGATGTCACCGGCTTTAGCCATATACGTAGTACGCATTTGTTACCCTCCCAAAATTAAAAAAATCTTACATTCGTCGTATTTATTTTCATCACAATAAGTTTCCGGGGCTTATCGTGGATTTAAAAAAATAATACCATAGGATATTTTATCTTCTTTGGCAAGTGAAGTCAAGAAATATTTGAACACCAGGTGTAGTTGTTTAAGAAAAAGTATTGATGATGGGTATACAATCCTTATTCATCCGGTCACTGTCAAGATTCACTTGCAGCCTGCTCCATTTAGTAAACAGCGGTTTACGGTCCGGACTTTGCATTATGGCTCATAAAACACTTCCCACAGGTACAGCCCCTCCGCGGGAGCTGTTTTTCCCGCCAGGGTACGGTCTTTGGCTGCCAGAATGCCAGGCAACATGCCGGCGTCCAGTTTCCCGCTTCCAACGTCCAGCAGGGTTCCTGTGATAATACGAACCATGTTGTATAAAAAGCCGTTGCCGACAAAGCTTAAGACTACGTCCCCGCTTCTTTCTTCAATCGTAAGCTCCAACAGGGACCTTACCTTGTTGTCTGTTTCAGTTTTCGCGGAGCAAAAGCTGGTAAAGTCATGGGTGCCTATCAAAAAGGCCGCTGCATCCCTCATCGCTTCTATATTCAATGCATCTCGTACATGGGCGGAATAATGCCGTTTAAACGGATCTCTTACTGCATCGGCGTACAGGAAATATTTATATTGCTTCCTGACAGCATCAAACCTGGCATGAAATTCAGATCCCACTGCCTTTACTGTAGAAAACGAAATATCATCCGGCAATAGACTGTTCATTGCCTTTACCCACTGATCCCCTGTAAGCATCAGTGGTGAGTCAAAGTGAAGGACCTGGCCGCGGGCATGGACACCGCTGTCTGTACGGCCGGACGCCGTTACACCCACCTCTTGGCCTTTATGCAGTTTACGCAGCACCTGTTCAATTTCTCCTTGGACAGTCCGGCCTTTTGGCTGGATCTGAAAGCCGGAAAAGCCGGAACCATCATAAGCACAAGTCGCTTTATAACGCTGCATGTTTCTTCACCTCACCTTTGTCATGAACCTTGAAAAGGGATCCGGGAAATTCCGCCGGTCCGGAAATAGGTTCTTGATAAACAAAACTCAGGATCCGGAGGAACATCATTTCAATTTCTGAGAGTACCCTTTAAATGTAATGAGTGTTTCTCCATTCCCGTGGGTATGCTGATTTTCCAAAAGTATCTCTTTTCCTTGATGAACCTTCATAACTGTTCAGTGTAAAAATTCATACCCTCGGTCCATGCATCCCTTTACGCTCTGAGCCATATGAGCAAAGCCGTCAGGATGAAAAATATCACAATGGCGGCAGTATCCCTGCCTTCCCACACGAGCCGCCGGTATTTCGTCCGGCCTTCTCCGCCCTGGTAGCCTCTCGCTTCCATTGCTGTCGCCAGTTCCTCAGCTCTTTTAAAAGAGCTGACAAATAACGGAATGAGCAACGGTACGATCGCTTTAATCCGATCCTTTATGGGGCCGCTTGAAAACTCCACACCCCTTGCCATCTGTGCCTTCATAATTTTATCTGTTTCATCCATGAGCGTCGGGATAAACCTCAACGAAATGGACATCATGAGAGCCAGCTCATGGACAGGAAAATTCAAGCGTCTTAATGGATTCATTAAGCTTTCCAGGCCGTCTGTCAACGTAATGGGCGTCGTCGTCAATGTCATCAATGTCGTGACAAACACCAGCAGGAAGAAGCGAATCGATATGAAGACAGCCATCCGGAGTCCTTCTTCATGTATATTGATGCCGCCAATTTGAAAAATGACATCCCCCTCTTTGTTAAAAAACAGCTGCAGGAAAAACGTAAAGATAATCAAAATGATGACGGGCTTTAAACCATTGATCAAAAACCGGATGTTCATTTTGGACAGAGCAATCAACAAAAGCACAAAAGTGACCAGCAGGCTGTAAGTAACCACATTATTCGCCAAAAAGACAATCAGAATAAAACCGAATACGAAAAGCAGCTTTGCGCGCGGATCCAAGCGATGCAGGGCAGAGTCTCCCGGAATGTAACGTCCAAAAATCATTTTCTCCATCATGAGGGATCACCGCCCTGTTTTTTCAGTTGAGCCAGAGCTTCTGACAGTTCTTCAAGGGAAAGATAGGTTTTATCGAACTTGATATTCATTTGCTGCTCCAGCTTATATTGGAATTTAACCACCTGGGGGACATCCAGCCCCAACTCAAGCAGCTCCGCAGGATTGGAGAAAATGCTGGCGGGATCTCCAATTTTCTGTACCCTGCCTTTATGCATAATGACAATTTCATCCGCATATTTAGCCGCATCTTCCATACTGTGAGTTACTAGAATCGTAGATAAATTTTTTAATGTATGCAGACGATGAAACAAGTCCATAATCTCTGTCCGTCCCCGCGGATCCAGCCCGGCTGTCGGCTCGTCAAGAACCAGGACATCCGGTTCCATGGCGAGCACTCCCGCAATAGCCACTCTTCTCATCTGGCCGCCTGATAAATCAAACGGGGATTTTTGAAGAACGTCTTCCGGGAGTCCAAGCTCTGTAACCAGCTCCCTTGCCCTTTTCTTTGCTTCTTCCTCAGGTACACCGTAGTTCATCGGACCAAAACAAATATCCTTTTCCACCGTTTCATCAAAAAGCTGGTGTTCGGGAAATTGAAAAACGATCCCGACCTTTTGCCGAATATCCTTCAGATTCTTCTCTTTTCTCCCGGCTTCAAGGGTTCGGTCGCCTATGACCACCTTTCCCTTTGTCGGAAGCAGCAGTGCATTTAAATGCTGGAGAATCGTTGATTTTCCGGATCCGGTGTGACCGATCAGCGCCATAAATACACCGGGTTTGATGTTTAAGTTCACGTCTTGAATGGCCAGATGCTCAAAAGGCGTACCGGCTGAATAACGATATTCTACTTCTTGAAATGTAATTTCCACAGATCATTCACCAACTCTTCATCTGTCAGGTACATTTTAGGCAAGTCCAACCCTGCATTTCGCAGTAAGTGACTCATCTTCACCGGAAAGGGAATGTCCAAGCCCAGCGTAACCAACTCCTCTTCCAGCTCAAAGATGTCTTCGGGTTTTCCTTCCTTATACACCTGGCCTTTATTCATGACAATGATGCGGTCCGCTTTTGCAGCTTCTTCCAAATCATGCGTAATGGAAATCACCGTCAATCCCTGCTCTTCTTTAAGCTCCCTCACAGTTTGGAGAACTTCTTCCCGCCCCAGAGGATCGAGCATGGAGGTCGCTTCATCCAAAATAATGACTTTCGGACGAAGAGCAATCACACCTGCGATGGCCACCCGCTGCTTTTGGCCGCCGGAAAGATGGTGTGGCTCTTGGTTCAGAAATTCAGCCATATGTACCCGGGCCAGGGCTTCCTTTACACGCTCTACCATTTCACTGTGCGGTACTCCATTATTCTCCAACCCAAAAGCCACATCATCTTGCACTGTCGTTCCCACAAACTGGTTGTCCGGACTCTGAAACACCATGCCAATCATCCGGCGGATCTCCCAGATCGACTCTTCACTTAAAAGAAGATTCTGAACCTTGACTGTTCCTTTCTCAGGAAACTGCAAGCCGTTTAAAATTTTGGCGAGTGTTGATTTACCCGAACCGTTATGGCCGACAACAGCAAGCCACTCTCCTTCAGCAACTGAAAAAGAAACATCCTTTAAAGCATAGGTCTTCTGACCCTTATAGCGAAAAGAGATATTATCAATCGTAATCACCGGACCGGCCATCCTCGTCCCCCCTCATGCCTTTGCTTGTTTCATCTCTGTCTATAAATAGAAAAAAGCCTGCACCTTGCTCCGGACACCGGAACGGCGGTGCCTCGTCCCAGGCGGATCCACCGGGGGAGAAGGTGCATGGAGCTAGACAGGATCACATGATTCACTTGTGCCTATCGTAACGCTCTTTTAGCTTTGAAAAATACATGTATAGGTCAGCCCTTCAGCTGCATTTTATAGAAATGGACAGTGCAGCCGTAACTTACCTGCCCGTTAATTTTAAAGAAAAAGGGCAAAAGACCTGCGCCCTGCCCTTTCTTCATCGCGAGTTAAACTAATTCAATAATAACCATTGGGGCTCCGTCTCCACGGCGAGGTCCCAATTTCATAATTCTCGTGTAACCGCCTTGGCGTTCTGCATAGCGAGGCGCGATATCAGAGAATAACTTTTGCAGTGCGTCCTGTTTTTCCTCAGCATTGGCTACCTCCTTACGGATGTATGCCGCTGCCTGGCGGCGTGCATGCAAGTCACCGCGCTTTCCGAGTGTGATCATTTTCTCTACTACGGAGCGAAGTTCTTTCGCGCGCGCTTCAGTAGTTTCAATGCGTTCACTGATGATTAAATCTGTTGTCAAGTCTCGAAGCATCGCTTTGCGCTGAGAGCTCGTGCGTCCTAGTTTACGATAAGACATTCAGGTTTCCCTCCTTCTTGGTGACATGTTTATTTATTCGTTTAGTCGTCTTTACGGAGTTCAAGGCCAAGTTCATCCAGCTTGCCTTTGACTTCCTCCAACGATTTTCTTCCCAAGTTACGCACTTTCATCATATCTTCTTCCGTCTTGTTGGCCAGCTCCTGGACCGTGTTGATGCCTGCACGCTTCAGGCAGTTGTAGGAACGAACAGAAAGATCCAGCTCTTCAATGGTCATTTCCAGAACCTTTTCTTTTTGATCTTCTTCTTTTTCCACCATGATTTCCGCATGCTGCGCTTCATCCGTCAGTCCAACAAAGATATTTAAGTGCTCTGTTAAAATCTTGGCTCCTAAAGAAATAGCTTCTTCTGGGCTGATGCTGCCATTTGTCCAAACATCCAGTGACAGTTTATCAAAGTTCGTCATTTGGCCCACACGGGTATTTTCCACCTGGTAATTCACTCGGGATACAGGTGTGTAAATAGAGTCGATGGGAATGACGCCGATAGGAAGGTCATCTCGTTTGTTTGTATCAGCAGGTGTGTACCCTCTTCCGCGCTGAGCGGTCATACGGACTCGAAAGTTGGCATTGGCTGACAACGTGGCAATGTGCAAATCAGGGTTCAATATTTCAACATCACTGTCATGCATGATGTCAGAAGCTTTCACTTCTCCTTCTCCCTGTGCATCAATTTCTAAAGTCTTTTCTTCGTCCGAATATATTTTTAAAGCTAGTTTTTTAAGATTAAGGATGATAGAGGTAACATCTTCGACGACACCTTCAACTGTTGAAAATTCATGCTGGACACCTTCTACCTGAATAGAAGTGACTGCCGCACCCGGGAGTGAAGAGAGCAAAATACGACGTAAGGAGTTACCCAAAGTTGTACCATATCCGCGCTCCAGCGGCTCCACCACAAATTTCCCGTATCTGGCGTCTTCGCTGATCTCAATCGTTTCTATTTTTGGTTTTTCAATCTCGATCATTCACATATACCCTCCTTCAAAACGTCGAAACTCCGGTTATATCGAATCTTTGGCCGAAATTCCCCTTGTTACACTTCGTCTTTGCAACAACTGTGAGGAAAACGATAAATTCATATATTACCCCATTATGGACAAGTAATACAGAATTTATACAAATTCATTATACACGACGACGTTTTGGCGGACGGCATCCATTGTGAGGAACAGGTGTGACGTCTCGGATCGCTGTCACTTCAAGTCCGGCAGCCTGTAAAGCACGAATGGCAGCTTCACGTCCTGCGCCAGGTCCTTTTACTGTTACTTCAAGTGATCTCATACCATGCTCCATAGAAGCTTTTGCAGCTGTTTCTGCAGCCATTTGTGCAGCAAATGGAGTGGATTTACGAGATCCTTTGAATCCAAGCGCTCCTGCAGAAGACCATGAAACTGCGTTACCTTGAGAGTCAGTGATCGTTACAATTGTATTGTTAAAAGTGGAGCGAATATGTGCAATACCACTTTCAATATTCTTTTTCACACGACGTTTACGAGTGTTAGTTCTGCGTGCCATTGATAAAAACCTCCTTTACCGATTATTTTTTCTTACCTGCTACAGTTTTACGAGGGCCTTTACGAGTACGAGCGTTGTTCTTCGTGTTTTGTCCGCGTACAGGAAGTCCGCGGCGGTGGCGAAGACCGCGATAAGAACCGATTTCCATGAGACGCTTGATGTTCAGGGATACTTCACGGCGAAGGTCTCCTTCTACTTTCAAGCCATCGATGATACCACGAATTTTATCCAGCTCATCATCCGTCAGATCGCGTACGCGTGTATCCGGAGATACACCTGCTTCAGAAAGAACTTTGGCAGCTGTAGTCCGACCGATTCCGTAAATATATGTTAATGCTACTTCTACACGTTTTTCACGTGGAATATCTACACCAGCAATACGTGCCATTCTCTACGTGCACCTCCTTTATTATCCTTGTTTTTGTTTATGCTTAGGGTTCTCACAGATCACCATGACTTTGCCTTTTCTGCGAATAACTTTGCACTTTTCGCAGATCGGCTTTACTGATGGCCGTACTTTCATTTTTTAAACCTCCTTAGGGTGGAGTGCACCACTTACTTGAAACGGTAAGTGATTCTTCCTCTGGTTAAATCGTACGGAGAAAGTTCTACAGTCACCCGGTCGCCAGGTAAAATACGAATGAAATGCATGCGGATTTTTCCTGAAACATGCGCGAGTACTGTATGACCATTTTCTAATTCTACCTTAAACATGGCATTTGGCAAAGTGTCGATAACCTTGCCTTCTACTTCAATGACATCTTCTTTCGCCATCAAACTCGTCTCCCTTCTCTGTAGCTTCCAAAACATCCTCCATGAACTTTCCAAGAGCCCACTGCAATTTCCCGTTCGTGACTTTCCCGGTATCCAACAGACTGTTCCGAACCTCCGGGGAGATATAGTCGAAACATTCCAGGTGCTGGATGTTTTTCTTTTTGGGACGGTCAAATTTCCTCTTGTCGCCATCCGCAATGAAAACAAACCGTTCATTGATGAGTTGGATAACAATTGCGAACTGCCCGGTATCACGCCCCTTGCGGATACAGACAACCTGACCTATTTCGGGGCCGGAATCTGACTCTATCAAACCGGATCACCTGCGCTCACAATCTTGTTAATATCTCAAATCCTGTTTCTGTAATGGCTATCGTGTGTTCAAAGTGTGCACACATTTTACCGTCAACTGTGACTACCGTCCAGTTATCCTCCAATGTTCTAACATACCGGCTGCCTGCATTCACCATCGGTTCAATTGCAAGTACCATGCCAGGACGCAAACGAGGTCCTTTGTTTGGAGGGCCATAGTTCGGGATTTGCGGATCCTCATGTAAGCCTTGACCAATTCCGTGTCCTACATACTCGCGGACAATAGAAAATCCATTGGCCTCCACATACGTTTGGACAGCATGGGAAATGTTTGAAAGACGAGCGCCAGGCTTCGCTTCTTCCAAGCCTTGATATAGAGACTCCTCTGTTACATCAAGGAGTTTTTTTGTATGTTCATCGATATTTCCTACCGGATACGTCCAAGCAGAGTCACCGTGGTAGCCGTTATACTCAGCACCGATATCCAAAGTAATAATATCGCCGTCTTTTAATACCCGGTTCCCCGGGATTCCATGGACAAGTTCTTCATTCACTGATGCACAAACACTTCCGGTAAAACCGTTATATCCCAAAAAGGATGGATAGGCATCGTGCTTTTTAATAAACTTTTCAGCTATCGAGTCAATTTCTTTTGTTGTGATCCCCGGCTGAATGTGTTTAGCCAGTTCCTGGTGAGTGAGCGCTACAATCCGGCCCGCTTCTCTCATAATTTCTATCTCTCGCGGTGTTTTTAAAATAATCATTTTACCGGATCCCTCAAAAGAGCATCTATATCCGAGAATACCTCGTCAATATGCTGCTGGCCATTGATATTTTTTAAATACCCTTTTTCCTGATAGAAATCCAGAAGTGGCTGTGTCTGCTTCACATTTACTTCAAGCCGGTTTTGAACTGTTTCCTCGTTATCATCAGCACGCTGGTACAGTTCACCGCCGCAGCGGTCACAAGTGCCTGCCTCAGCAGGCGGGTTAAAGACCAGATGATACGTCGCGCCGCAATTCTTACAAATACGGCGGCCTGTGAGTCTTTCCATTAAAATATCCTGGTCTACTTCTATATTAATGACATAGTTTATCTTTTTTTTCAGCTCAGAAAGGATGTTTTCAAGAGCTTCGGCTTGCGGGACTGTTCTTGGAAATCCATCCAAGAGGAATCCTTTGTCACAATCCGGCTTGCTTAACCGTTCGCGCACGATGCCGATAGTGACTTCATCAGGAACAAGTTCACCTTTATCCATAAATGATTTTGCCTGCATGCCAAGCTCTGTACCTTCACTGATCGCTGCACGGAACATATCTCCTGTGGAAATGTGCGGGATGCTGTATTTGGCTACAATTCTTTCAGCCTGTGTTCCTTTTCCCGCGCCAGGAAGTCCCATTAAAACTAAATTCATTCATACCGCCCCTTGCATTCATCCGGGTATTCACCCGTCTGTTATTTAATGAAGCCTTTATAGTGGCGTTTTACCAATTGTGCTTCCAGTTGTTTCATCGTCTCAAGCGCAACGCCGACAACAATTAACAATCCTGTTCCGCCGATTTGGGCAGCTTCAGGCAATCCTGCAAATTTGATAAAAAACACAGGCAGAATAGAGATCACCGCCAGGAAGATCGATCCGACAAACGTCAGTCTGTACAGAACACGTGTCATATACTCTTCCGTGTTTTTACCCGGCCGGATACCTGGTATATAGCCGCCTTGCTTTTTCAGATTTTCAGCAACTTTTTCAGGGTTTACCTGAACAAAGGCATAAAAATAAGTAAAAGCAATGATCAATGCAACAAATATGATCATCCCAACCGGTTTCGTATAATCAAAAAACGACTGGATCGTGCTTGCTACTTGATTAGAACCAAAGAAAATCGTTATCGTTTGCGGCACCATAATAAACGCGCTTGCGAAGATGACCGGAATAACACCTGCAGCATTTACCTTTAATGGCAAATGTGTATTTTGTCCTCCGGCAGGGCTGCGCCCGTCCATTCGCTTGGCATACTGGATTGGAATTTTCCGTAATGCCTGCTGGACAAATACGACGCCGACAATAATAGCTATAACAGCAAGCAGGATAAGCAGCATGACGATAATTCGGATAAATAGGTCGTCTCCTGCGCCTTCGAACTGCTGAGCATAAATCATGTTTACAGCGTTTGGAATCCCAGCGACAATTCCCCCAAAGATAATAATGGAAATGCCGTTCCCTACGCCATGTGATGTGATTTGCTCGCCCAGCCACATCAGAAATGCAGTCCCAGCAGTCAGGACGATGGCAATGGTAATATACGTGCCAAACCCGGGATTTTCAATAAGTTGAAGCTGGGTCATCCGGTTGAATCCGAAGGACATGCCCAACGCCTGGATGAACGCAAGAACAATGGTAAAGTAGCGAGTAAACTGCGCGAGTTTCCTTCTTCCAACTTCACCTTGTTTCGACCACTCCGTAAACTTGGGCACGACATCCATCTGCAAAAGCTGAACAATAATGGATGCCGTAATGTACGGCATGATTCCCATGGCAAAAATGGAGAAGTTTTGCAGGGCACCGCCGCCAAAAATATTCATAAAGCCAAAAAGACTGGCTTGATCTTGCATTTTCAAGACGTCCGCATTTACACTCGGAACAGGGATAAATGCCCCGATCCGGAAAACGACCAACATCAGTAAAGTGAAAATGATTTTCCTTCTAATATCCCGCACACGCATAAGGTTGGAGATCGTTCGAAACATTAAACCACCTCAGTTGAACCGCCGGCAGCTTCAATAGCCTCTTTTGCAGCAGACGAGAATTTGTTCGCTTTTACAGTTAACTTTTTCTCGATGTTGCCTTTTGCAAGAATTTTGATGCCGGACTTTTCATTCCGAACAACTCCAGTCTCAATTAACAGCTCAGGGGTAACTTCCGTTCCGTCTTCAAAGCGATTCAGGGCATCAAGATTCACAACCGCATACTCCTTGCGGTTAATGTTTGTAAAACCGCGCTTAGGCAAACGCTGAAATAAAGGTGTTTGACCACCTTCAAAACCAGGGCGCACACCTCCGCCTGAACGGGCATTTTGTCCTTTATGTCCTCTTCCGGACGTTTTGCCATTGCCGGAGCCAATTCCTCGCCCAACACGGTTGCGTTCCTTGCGTGCACCTTCAGCAGGCTTTAACTCATGAAGTTTCATACTGCGCACCTCCTTATCTATGTGTAGATTATTGTTCTTTAACTTCTACAAGATGGGAAACTTTTTTGATCATTCCCCGGATAGCTGGATTGTCATCGTGTTCGACTGTCTGGTGAAGCTTGCGCAGACCCAATGCTTTCACTGTGTCGCGCTGATCTTGTGTCCGTCCAATCAAGCTGCGTTTGAGGGTAACTGCCAATTTTTGTGCCATGAAATTCCCCTCCTTAACCTAACAATTCTTCTACAGATTTATTACGAAGCTTTGCTACTTCTTCTGCACGTTTTAAGTTTTTGATCCCTTCGATGGTTGCACGAACCATATTGATGGGTGTGCTGGATCCAAGGGATTTTGATGTGATGTCCGCTACTCCGCCGAGTTCCAATACCGCACGGACAGGTCCTCCTGCGATAACTCCGGTACCCGCACTGGCAGGTTTTAAAAGTACTTGGCCGCCGCCGTAGCGTCCGACAATTTCATGTGGAATGGTTGAACCGACCAACGGTACTTCAACCAAGTTCTTTTTGGCATCTTCAATTGCTTTGCGGATGGCTTCAGGAACTTCTTGTGCTTTTCCTGTACCGAATCCGACATGACCATTTTTGTCACCTACTACAACCAATGCAGTAAAGCGGAAACGGCGTCCACCTTTCACAACTTTTGCCACACGGTTTACTGTAACTACGCGTTCTTCCAGTTCAAGTTTGTTCGCATCAATTTGACGCATGTAGTCTGTCCCTCCTTTTTTCTTTAGAATTCCAATCCGTTTTCACGTGCTGCATCCGCCAATGCTTTCACACGTCCATGATATAAGTAACCGCCGCGGTCGAATACGACAGATTTAATGTTTTGTTCAGCTGCTCGCTTTGCAATAAGTTCTCCCACTTTCTGGGCAGCTTCTACATTGCCGGCAGACTCGATATTCAGCTCTTTGTCTAGAGTGGAGGCACTTGCCAATGTAATGCCTTTTTCATCATCGACCAATTGAGCGTAAATGTTTTTGTTAGAACGATAAATGCTTAGACGCGGACGCGCTCCTGTTCCGCTGACTTTCGTACGGACACGTGCATGTCTTTTCTTGCGCACTTTGTTCTTGTCGAGCTTTGTAATCATGCGAGTCACTCCTTTCAATGCCTAGCGGCTTTATTTACCTGTTTTACCTTCTTTACGGCGTACATATTCGCCTTCATAGCGAATTCCTTTACCTTTGTACGGCTCAGGAGGACGTACAGCGCGAATGTCAGCTGCCAATGCACCGACTCTTTCTTTGTTGTAGCCTTTTACAATAATTTTTGTATTAGATGGTACATCAATTTCAATTCCATCTTCAGGTTCAAACTCAACCGGGTGAGAGTAACCGACGTTCAGCACAAGCTTCTTGCCTTGCTTTTGCGCACGGTAACCGACACCGACAAGATCAAGGGATTTTTCAAAGCCCTTGGAAACACCTTCAACCATGTTTGCAACCAAAGAACGTGTAGTTCCGTGCAAGGAGCGGTGTTCCTTTGCATCAGACGGGCGTGTTACATTGATAACATTATCCTCGATGCTGATGTTGATATCTGAATTAAATGTATTTCTCAGCTCACCTTTTGGCCCTTTCACTGTCACGGTGTTTCCGTCTTTTGTAACAGTGACGCCAGAAGGAATTTCTATAGGTTTATTACCAATACGGGACATTGTGTTGCACCTCCGTTCTTTTTCCCTAAATTACCAAACGTATGCAAGTACTTCGCCGCCGACTTGCTTCGCTCTCGCTTCTTTGTCGGTAAGTACTCCTTGTGATGTTGAAACAATCGCGATTCCTAAACCGTTCAATACTTTTGGAACTTCATTTGCTTTCGCATAAACGCGAAGGCCCGGCTTGCTGATACGTTTTAATCCGGTAATTACGCGCTCGTTATTTGCTCCGTACTTAAGAAAAATGCGAATGATTCCTTGCTTGTTGTCTTCGATAAATTCAAAGTCACGGATAAAACCTTCCTGCTTAAGGATTTCAGCAATGTCTCTTTTAAGCTTGGAAGCAGGGACTTCCAATTTCTCATGGCGAACCATGTTCGCGTTTCGAATTCTTGTAAGCAAGTCTGCAATCGGATCAGTCATAACCATTTATATTTACCTCCTTCCCAATATCGGGCTTACCAGCTGGCTTTTTTAACGCCTGGAATTTGACCTTTATAGGCTAATTCCCGAAAACAGATTCGGCATAGTTTAAATTTGCGGAGAACAGAATGCGGACGGCCGCAGCGTTCGCAGCGTGTATACTCTTGAACTTTAAATTTAGGCGTACGCTTCTGTTTGACTACCATAGATTTCTTAGCCACTATTTCGCCTCCCTTATACGATTACTTTTGAAATGGCATTCCAAATTCAGTTAATAGTTCGCGTGCTTCTTCATCTGTTTTGGCAGTAGTAACAATCACGATGTCCATTCCACGAACTTTGTTTACTTTATCGTAATCAATTTCTGGGAAAATCAGCTGTTCTTTGATACCGAGTGTATAGTTGCCGCGACCGTCAAAAGCTTTTTTGGAAATTCCTCGGAAGTCACGGACACGTGGCAAGGATACAGAAATCAATTTGTCAAAGAACTCATACATACGATCTCCGCGAAGTGTCACTTTCGCACCGATAGGCATTCCTTCACGAAGACGGAATCCTGCAATAGATTTTTTCGCTCTTGTAACAACTGGTTTTTGACCAGTAATCAGGGTGAGCTCTTCTACTGCATTATCCAGTGCTTTGGCGTTCTGGACAGCATCACCGACACCCATGTTAATTACGATTTTTTCAATTTTTGGCACCTGCATAACAGAATCATAGTTAAACTTGCTCATAAGAGCAGGAGTAATTTCATTCTTAAATTTTTCCTTTAGGCGGTTCATACGGAGTACCTCCCTTCTGCTTACTCGCTAATGATCTTGTCTTTTATGTCTGTATCTAAAACTTCACCGGATTTTTTTGCTACCCGGACACTTTTTACTTTCTCTACACCATCTTTTCCTTTGATGGTTACTTTCTTATGGCCAATACGTGTTGGCTCGTTTGTTTTAGGATCAATGATCATCACGTTTGAAACATGAATCGCAGCTTCCTGATCAAAAATTCCTCCTTGAGGATTTTCCTGGGAAGGTTTTGAATGTTTCTTTACGATGTTAACCCCTTCGACAAGTACGCGTTCTTTCTTAGGGAATGCCGCAAGCACCGTGCCTGTTTTCCCTTTGTCCTTGCCGGAGATGACCATCACTTTATCTCCTTTTTTTACGTGCATGTAAGTCGCACCTCCTTGAGTCACCGATCATGGATTGTTATTAAAGAACCTCTGGAGCCAGAGAGATAATTTTCATGAAGTTTTTGTCGCGCAGCTCGCGAGCTACTGGTCCGAAGATACGGGTTCCTCTTGGAGCCTGATCGTCACGAATAATGACGCATGCATTTTCGTCAAATTTGATATAGGAACCATCCGGACGGCGAGCACCAGTTTTCGAACGGACGATAACAGCTTTCACAACGTCACCCTTTTTGACAACGCCACCAGGTGTTGCATTTTTCACCGTACAAACAATGACATCCCCGATATTCGCTGTTTTGCGTCCTGAACCCCCGAGCACTTTGATCGTTAACACTTCACGTGCACCGGAGTTGTCAGCTACTTTCAAACGGGATTCTTGTTGGATCATTTGTATTTACCTCCCTTCGGATCATCTATCCGAATCAAAAATTAAATGATAACCGCTTTTTCTACGACTTCTACAAGACGGAAGTGCTTTGTAGCCGATAGTGGGCGAGTTTCCATAATACGAACGATATCGCCTACTTTTGCTTCATTATTTTCATCGTGCGCCTTGAACTTCTTGGAGTACTTCACGCGTTTTCCGTACAAGCTATGCTTTTTGTATGTTTCAACCATAACTGTCACGGTTTTATCCATTTTATCGGAGACAACACGACCTGTGTATACTTTACGCTGATTGCGTTCAGCCATATCCGCAACCTCCTTTCACCTATCGATTGGTTATGCCGATCTCTCTTTCACGAATGATCGTTTTCATGCGGGCGATCCCTTTACGGACCTCACGAATGCGGGCTGTATTTTCCAATTGTCCAGTGGCAAGCTGGAAGCGCAGGTTGAACAGCTCTTCCTTTAAGGACTTGATGTTTTGTTCAATTTCGGCAGTGGTTAATTCACGGATTTCTTTAGCCTTCATTTCGGTCACCACCAATTTCTTCTCGTTTAACAAACTTGCATTTTACCGGAAGTTTATGAGATGCAAGCCGAAGTGCTTCACGAGCCACCTCTTCAGATACACCGGCAATTTCAAACATCACTTTACCGGGTTTTACTACAGCAACCCATCCTTCTGGAGCCCCTTTACCGGCACCCATCCGTACTTCCAGCGGCTTCGCTGTATATGGCTTATGCGGGAAAATTTTAATCCATACTTTACCGCCACGCTTCATATAACGTGTCATCGCAATCCTTGCTGCTTCAATTTGACGGTTCGTAATCCAGGAGGCTTCTAACGCCTGTAATCCGAATTCACCGAAGCTGACTTCAGTACCGCCTTTCGCTCTGCCGCGCATTTTTCCACGGTGTTCACGGCGATGTTTTACGCGTTTAGGCATTAACATGATTAATTTCCTCCTTCCTCGGATTTTTTCTTTTCTGGAAGGATCTCTCCACGGTAAATCCAAACTTTAACGCCGAGCTTTCCATATGTTGTATCTGCTTCGGCATGTGCATAGTCAATATCCGCACGAAGTGTATGAAGAGGAACGGTTCCTTCGCTGTAATGTTCGGAACGAGCGATGTCTGCTCCACCCAAACGGCCGGATACCATTGTTCTGATTCCTTGTGCACCTGCGCGCATCGTACGTTGGATCGCCTGCTTTTGCGCACGGCGGAAAGAGATCCGAGCTTCTAATTGACGAGCGATGTTTTCAGCAACCAGCTTTGCGTCTAAATCAGCTTTCTTAATTTCCACAATGTTGATATGAACTCGCTTGCCGGTCAATTTGTTTAATGCTTTTCTAAGTGCTTCGACTTCACTGCCACCTTTACCGATTACCATTCCGGGCTTGGCTGTGTGGATAGTGATGTTAATGCGGTTTGCGGCACGCTCAATTTCAATTTTGGAAACTGAGGCGTCTTGGAGCCGATTTTCAATGTATTCACGAACCTTAATATCTTCGTGAAGTAAAGTTGCGTATTCCTTATCTGCGTACCACTTAGATTCCCAATCACGAATCACGCCGATACGCATTCCAATAGGGTTTACTTTTTGACCCACGAACTACCCCTCCTTCTTTTCTGATACCACAATTGTAATGTGGCTTGTGCGTTTGTTGATTTGGCTCGCTCTACCTTGAGCACGTGGTCTGAAACGTTTCATTGTAGGACCTTCATCAACATAAACTTTCGATACCAAAAGGTTGTTTACGTCCATGTCATAGTTATGCTCAGCATTCGCAATGGCAGACTTCAAAAGCTTTTCTACAATGGGTGAGGCTGCTTTTGGAGTGTGCTTTAATATAGCAACTGCTTCGCCTACTTGCTTTCCTCGAATAAGATCGACGACCAAGCGTGCTTTACGAGGAGCAATACGAACTGTTTTTGCAACAGCTTTAGCTTCTTGCATCAGGATGCCCTCCTCTCATTAGCGTCTTGTTTTTTTGTCATCTGCGGCATGACCTCTATAAGTACGTGTTGGCGCAAATTCACCGAGCTTATGGCCAACCATGTCTTCGCTGATGTAAACCGGAACGTGTTTGCGTCCATCATAGACTGCAATGGTATGTCCGATAAACGCCGGGAAGATCGTTGAACGGCGGGACCAAGTTTTAATAACTTGTTTCTTATCCGTTTCATTCAATTTCTCTACTTTTTTCATTAAATGCTCATCGACAAAAGGTCCTTTTTTCAGGCTGCGACCCATTCTGGTACCTCCCTTCGTGATTGTGCTACGGTCCGGTAAGTGAACCGTAGGACAACCTCGTTATTTTTTGCGGCGACGCACAATAAATTTATCCGACTTGTTTGTTTTCTTGCGTGTCTTGTAACCGATTGTCGGTTTACCCCAAGGAGTAACAGGTGATTTACGTCCGATTGGCGCTCTGCCTTCTCCCCCGCCATGCGGATGGTCGTTAGGGTTCTTAACAGATCCACGAACGTGAGGACGTTTGCCGAGCCAGCGTGAACGGCCTGCTTTACCAACGTTGATCAGTTCGTGCTGTTCGTTTCCTACCTCACCGACAGTTGCACGGCAAGCAGCAAGAATCATGCGGACTTCACCGGAGTTTAGGCGTACAAGAACATACTTGGATCCTTCTTTACCAAGGACTTGAGCTGAAGCTCCTGCAGAACGAATCAGCTGTCCGCCTTTTCCAGGTTTCAATTCAATGTTGTGGACAACTGTACCGACTGGAATAGAGGAAAGCGGCAATGCATTTCCCACTTTAATATCGGCATCAGGTCCTGACATGACATCCATGCCTACTTTAAGGTTTTTTGGTGCTAAAATGTAACGCTTTTCTCCATCTACATAGTGAATCAAAGCAATGTTTGCGGAACGGTTTGGATCGTACTCAATTGTAGCAACGCGTCCTGGTATACCATCTTTGTTGCGTTTGAAGTCGATCACACGGTATTGACGTTTATGGCCGCCTCCGCGATGACGAACGGTAGTCCTACCCTGGTTGTTTCGGCCGCCTTTTCTGTTAAGAGGCTCAAGCAAAGATTTTTCTGGTTTGTCAGTCGTAATCTCTGAAAAATCCAAGCTCGTCATATTACGCCGGCCATTGGAGGTAGGTTTGTATTTTTTGATCGCCATGTCTTTCCCTCCTCTGCTTGATATAAGATCTTACATTAAAAATTAAACTTCAAAGAACTCAATTTCTTTGCTGTCTTCAGTCAAAGTGACCACTGCTTTACGGCGTTTGTTTGTATAGCCTGCAAAACGGCCCATACGTTTAAATTTTCCTTTGTAGTTCATGACATTGACTTTAGCAACTTTTACATCAAAAATGCTTTCTACTGCATCTTTGACCTGTGTTTTATTTGCTCTGACATCTACTTCGAAAGTGTACTTTTTGTCAGCTGTCAAATCCATGGAACGTTCTGTGATTACGGGGCGCTTTATAACGTCACGTGCATCCATTACCCAAGCACCTCCTCCACTTTATCAACTGCGGCTTTCGTTAAAATCAATGTTTCATGTCCAACAACATCAAGAACGTTGATGCTGTTCGCATCAATAACTGTTACACCCGGGATGTTTCTTGCTGATAGAATCACATTATCCTCTGGAACATCTGTAACAATCAGTGCTTTTTTGCCGACCGGCAGGTTTTCTAAAACCTTGGCAAATTCTTTTGTCTTAGGAGCATCGAAAGATAATGCCTCTACAACAAGTACGCTTTCTTCCAGAACTTTTGAAGAAAGAGCGGATTTAATAGCCAAACGGCGCACTTTCTTAGGGAGCTTATAGCTGTAGCTGCGAGGTACCGGCCCAAACACTGTACCGCCTCCGCGCCATTGTGGTGAGCGGATGGAACCTTGACGTGCACGCCCTGTGCCTTTTTGACGCCATGGTTTGCGTCCGCCGCCCCGAACTTCAGAACGTGTTTTCACTTTAGTTGTACCTTGTCTTATTGAAGCCTGCTGCATGACAATCGCTTCAAATAACACATGGTTGTTTGGTTCGATTCCAAAAATGGACTCGTTAAGTTCTACTTCACCAACTTGTGAACCTTCTTGGTTATATACGGTTACTTTTGGCATGTGATTTCCTCCTTTCTACCAAAAATATTTATTTCACTTTAATTCCTGATTTAATTTCAAGCATTGCTTTTTTCGGTCCAGGGACGTTTCCTTTTATCAAAAGCAAGTTACGCTCAGCATCCACTTTAACAATTTGCAGATTTTGAACTGTAACCTTCTTGCCGCCCATTTGGCCAGGCAGTTTCTTTTGTTTGAAAACGCGAGCAGGGTCAACAGCACCCATGGATCCCGGGCCGCGGTGGTAGTGGGAACCGTGGGACATTGGTCCGCGTGCTTGCCCGTGGCGTTTAATCGCACCCTGGAAACCTTTCCCTTTAGAAATTCCTGTTACATCCACTACATCGCCTTCTGCGAAAATATCAACTTTGATCTCTTGACCAACTTCATATTCATCTAGATTTACGTTTCTCAACTCACGTACGAAGCGCTTAGGTGCAGTTTCTGCTTTGGCAGCATGCCCCTGTTCCGGTTTATTAGAAAGCTTTTCACGCTTATCTTCAAAACCGATTTGAATAGCTTCATAACCGTCTGTTTCCTCAGTTTTCTTTTGAAGAACAACGTTTGGAGCAGCTTCGACGACAGTTACAGGGAGCAATTGTCCATCTTCCGCAAAAACCTGCGTCATACCGATTTTTCTGCCTAAGATTCCTTTGGTCATGAGTCACACCTCCTGTGATTTTTTCATTTATTGATTAAAGTTTAATTTCAATGTCAACGCCGGATGGCAAATCGAGTCTCATCAAAGAATCCACTGTTTGTGGTGTTGGGCTGATGATGTCGATCAGACGCTTGTGTGTCCGCATTTCAAACTGCTCACGGGAATCTTTATACTTGTGAACCGCACGAAGGATTGTGTATACAGATTTCTCTGTAGGAAGCGGAATGGGTCCCGATACATTAGCACCTGAACGTTTTGCTGTTTCCACAATCTTCTCTGCAGACTGGTCTAAAATTCTGTGATCATACGCTTTTAATCTAATCCGGATTTTTTGTTTTGCCATTACTTTCCCTCCTTTTCGCCTATTTTAAAATAGACATACTCCGCGAAAATTTCCCCCACACTCGCCATGGCAAAGCGGCCGGGTGTGTCGGCAACCTTCCGCATCATCGCTGTCAAATGACCAACATTCTACATTATACATACAATAGAAGGCCAATGCAATAAGAAACTTGGATTTATGCCGTTTATTTGACTGTTTTATTATACAAGCGAACACCGGTTTTTTCAACATGGCTTTTTATTCTTTAAAACATTAATAATTCAGCCTAAAATGGCTGAAACGGTGGAAAAAAGTCACCTGCCGGCCGGAGCTGGGGTGTGGCTCCCGTCGGCTTGATGTGCAGGACAGGAATGACTCGTGGGATCGTGCCGATGGGATGACTCTTTGATTCTTTCCTTTATACGTTTTCATAGTTTACAGTTTAATTTAGAAGACGTGCCTCTTAATAAGGAGAGTAGTTTGTCTCAGGACCGCAAACATATTTTGGCAGTCTTTTCCTCCTTGCAGCTGCGGCTTGGATCGCGTGGAGATGGATTTATTCTGGTGCTTTGGCGGCCCATTGCCTCTTCCAGCCTGTTCGGGCCGGTTGGAAACCCCTTGGCGACCATTGTCTTTTGCAGCCGCCTGTTGGGGCGCCTTGAAGATCCCTTGGCGGCCAAATCACACCTGACTGATCTTTTACAGGCACTTTGAGCAAGCCCAGGCGCCCCATTTGACCTTAAACGTTCAATTACGGACGACTTCGACCAGTTTCCTCTTACCGCTGCCTCTACGGGCTTCCCGACCTAACCTTAACAACCTATGTTCATCATCGTCTCCCTTTTTTGCGGTCATCCTATTTCCTTCAACCTTCACCCAATTTCTATTAATGGCTGTCAAGGCCGCCCGCAGGATAAAAACTAAACGGGGCTGTCCAGAAAGTCAGTAAAAACTGATTTTCTGTGACAGCCCTATTTCGTTTACTTCAAAAAAAGGCATACAAAAAAATCGCCCTTTCTAGTAAAATGTAAGTTACCACACCAACATT